>JAFXXH010000003.1 GCA_017542425.1 Oscillospiraceae bacterium
GAGAGGACCGGGATGGACTGACCTCTGGTGCACCAGTTGTCGTGCCAACGGCACAGCTGGGTAGCTATGTCGGGACGAGATAAACGCTGAAGGCATCTAAGCGTGAAACTTTCCCTAAGATAAGATCTCCCATCTCTTAATGAGAGTAAGGGGCGTCGTAGACGATGACGTAGATAGGTCGGAGGTGTAAGCACGGCAACGTGTTCAGCTGACCGATACTAATACCCCGAGGGCTTGACCTACAATTTCTCGATTGCAGGTATTCAATCTGCCTTACTTCTCAGCTTTCTCTGTTCAGTTTTCAGGGTATCAGCCCTGAACCACAGTTGGTGCTTTTAGCGGTGAGGGTCCACCCGTTCCCATTCCGAACACGGCAGTTAAGCTCACCAGTGCCGAAAATACTTGTCTGGCGACGGACCGGAAAAATAGGGCAGTGCCAACACCACCAATCTACTCCGCAAGGAGTAGATTGGACTATGCCTCCTTAGCTCAGTCGGTAGAGCACGCGGCTGTTAACCGCGGTGTCGTAGGTTCGAGTCCTACAGGAGGCGCCAACAAACGGTATTGCCGTCACGTTATACCGTGGCGGCAATACTTGTATGAAGCCCGTATGGACCGTTAGCTCAGTTGGTTAGAGCAGCCGGCTCATAACCGGTCGGTCCGGGGTTCGAGTCCCTGACGGTCCACCAAGGCATCGTCAATGTGTATGTTCCATATAGGGGTTTAGCTCAGCTGGTAGAGCGGCGGTCTCCAAAACCGTAGGCCGAGGGTTCGATCCCTTCAACCCCTGCCATTTTTTGCCGAAGCGCCACAAAATATTGTGGCGCTTTTGGTATTTCAACCCATTTGTGTGAACAAATCATGTGTGCCTTTCCCATTGCGTCTCAATGAGGAAGGTGCTTTGAAGGCATCGAGAAGGCACTTTTACAACTTTACATGGAAGGTGAAACGCAAATGGAGGGTGTAAAAGATTCGGGACGTGCATTCTGAGTAATCCAATGCAGTCAGGTTTCTGGTTTGATCCTTTGTTCGGTCTTGTTTCATTCTGGGGCTGCCCTTCCTGATTCCGGCGGCGTTTTCGATGCTGCGCCGGGAGATAACACATGGCGTGTAAGCCTGTTTCCTCACATCCAAAGTAAAGAACCTGACATCCATGTGGCAGTTTTTTTGTGCGAGCTGCGGCTAATACACAAGCGTTTCGCGCCCGGAAAAAGCTGTTGTGTATGGCGGAAAAATGTGATACAGTATAGAAATACCATCAAGAACCTGCTTTTCCGGGAGGAACATACTATGAAAACGAAACATCTGCTCATCCCACTCCTGCTATGCCTGTTTCTGCTCCTGTCCGTCTCCGCCGCTGCGGCAGCGGAGGAGGGCTATGTGGAACTGCGGCAGGACCACGGCGTCTACCTTCACGGCAACGGGGACGGCACCTTTCGTCCTGACGCCAGCCTGACCCGCGCCGAGGCCAGCACGATCCTCTATAACCTGCTGGCCGACCAGAGCCAAGGCAGCCAGACGGTGGCCTATGAGGATGTGGACGACGCGGCATGGTTTGCCGCGCCCATCCGCACCCTGGCCTCCCGGGGGCTCTACGGGGAGGCCACAGGCTCCTTCCGCCCCGACGCGCCCATGCTGCGCGGCGAGCTGGTGGAGCTGCTGGCCCGCACGGTCCCGGCGGGGGAGGAGGAGACCAGTGCCTTCACCGACGTGGCCGAAGATGATCCGCTCTATCCCGCCGTCTCCATCGTGACCGGCCGGGGCTGGATCGTGGGCTATGAGGACGGCAGCTTCCGCCCGGAGGACAGCCTGACCCGCGCCCAGGCCGCCACCATCTTCAACCGGATGTTGGGCCGCAGCGCGGACCCGGCGGTCTGCGCCTCGGAGTACGTCAACTGCTTCACCGACATCCAGCCGGGCCAGTGGTTCTACGGCGACATCCTGGAGGCCGCCGTGGAGCACAGCTTTCGGCTGGAGGAGGGCCGGGAGGTCTGGGAGAACTACCCCCAGCCCAACACGGTCCGCCTCCATGTGGGCGACCAGGTGACGGAAGTGCTGGTCAAGTCCGGCGGCACGCTGGAGTCCCTGCCCCAGCAGGACGCCAAGGGCCGCAGCATCACCGCCTGGATCACGGACGGCAACGCCGACGTGGAACTGAGTACCCCCATTGATTCCGATGTGGACTACTACGCCCTCTTCGCCCAGTCGTTCAGCAGCGACCACTGGCAGTACGCGGAGTTCTTTTCCGACGGCTATTTCCGCCCCGGCTGGTATGCCGTCCGTCCCTTCGTCTGCAACATGCTCTATACCCAGCTGGCCAGCAAGACCCGGGGCACCTATCCAGCGGACTTCTCCGACGTGGCCGACGGCGCTTCCTATGCGGAGGCGGCCCGGACGCTGGCCTCTCTGGGTCTGCTGGACACCACCAAGGGCTTCCGGCCCGACGACTACATCACCCGGGGCGAGTTGGCAGCGCTCTTCGGCAAACTGCGTCCGGCCGACAGTTCCAGCCGGAGCTTCAGCGACCTGCAGACCCGGCCCCAGCTGAACCGGGCCGCCGCCTGGGCGGTGGACCAGGGCTGGATCGAGGACGTGGGCGACGGGGCCTTCCACCCCAACCGGCCCCTGACCCGCGCCCAGGTGGTTGTGGCCGTCAACGGCTTCCTGGGACGCCGCCCGGACACCTACACCGCCTCCCTGATGGACGGGCGCTTCCTGTTCCCCGACGTGCCGGCGGATCACCCGGCCTTCGCGGACATCATGGAGGCCACCGTCGCCCACAACTACACCATGGGCAGCGGCGGCGAGACCTGGAGCCGCTACTGGCGCGCCCGCCCGTCCATCGGCCTCTGGATGAACTCCGACCAGGTAGTGAGCGCCTCCGTCATCACCAACTCGGTGGGCACGCGCTATCTGGGCAACTGGTCCTACAACTATAACATGGACTACTCCGACCGGCACAAGGAGGCCTTTGTCAACGGGAATGGCTATTCCAGCCGCACCGCCTACCTGGTCTGGGTCAGCATCCAGAACCAGAAGACCTATGTGTTCACCGGTTCCCAGGGGAACTGGAAGCTGGACAGGACCTTCGTCGTGGCCACCGGCGCGCTGGGGACCGACACGCCCCAGAGAGTCACCACCATCTGGGGACACCAGACCGGCTTTTTCACCGATACCTATTCCTGCTACAATGCAACGATGATCTTTCCCGGTTCCGGCTACGCCTTCCACTCCCGGCTCCACAAGCCCCACGGGGGTACGGGCTGGGTGGACACCACCATTGGAATGCCCGTATCCCACGGCTGCATCCGCATGTTTGACGAGGACGCGGTCTTCATGTACAAGCAGATCCCGCTGTACACCACCGTGGTGATCTACTGAGCGGACGGGAGGATGCGGATACATACGATGGATGTTCTGGAAACCCTCAGAGAAGCATTCCAAAAACGCTACGGCGCGCCGCCGGAGACGGTCTGTTTCGCTCCCGGCCGCGTCAACCTGATCGGCGAGCACACCGACTATAACGGCGGTCACGTGTTCCCCTGCGCCCTCAGCCTGGGGACCTGGTGCGCCGCACGGCGGCGCACAGACGGCACCGTGCGCCTGGCCACCCTGAACATCCCCCGGTCCGGGGTGCTTCGACACCCCCTGGGCTACCGGGCCAAGCCTGGCAGCCGCTGCTGGAGCCGCTACCCGGAGGGGGTGGTCAACGCCTTCCGCCATGCGGGCTTTTCGATTCCCACGGGCATGGACCTGCTGTTCTACGGCAACATCCCCTCCGGCTCCGGCCTGTCCTCCTCCGCCAGCATGGAGGTGGTGACCGGCGCGGTGCTGCGGGTGCTGTACGATCTGCACGTCAGCCGGGTCCGCCTGGCGCAGCTGGGCCAGTACGCAGAGAACGTCTACGTGGGCGTCCAGTGCGGCATCATGGACCAGTTCGCCTCCGCCATGGGGCGGCGCGGCCACGCCATTTACCTGGACACGGCCACGCTGCGCTTCGAATACGCGCCGCTGCACCTTTCCGACTGCCAGATCGTGGTCTGCAACAGCCGGGTGAAGCACTCCCTGGCGTCCAGCGAATACAACCTGCGCCGCAGCCAGTGCGAGACGGCCCTGGCTGCCCTGCGGACCGTGCGGGAGGACCTCCCCGCGCTGGGCGCGCTGACGCCGGAGGAATTTGAGGCCATGTCGGACGCCATCCCGGACCCGGTGTGCCGGAAACGGGCGCGCCACGCGGTCTATGAGAACGCCCGCACGAAGCTGGCCTTGGAGGCGCTGCGGGCCGACCGCCTGGAGGACTTCGGGCGTTTGATGAACGAAAGTCACGTCTCTCTGCGGGACGACTATGCCGTGAGCTGCCCGGAGCTGGACCTGCTGACCGAACTGGCCTGGACCACAGAGGGCGTGGTGGGCAGCCGCATGACCGGCGGCGGCTTCGGCGGCTGCACGGTGAGCATCGTCAAATCCAGGGCGCTGGAGCGCTTTCAGACGGAGCTGGGCCGGGTCTACCGGGAACGCACGGGCCTGGAGCCGGAGTTCTACGTCGTGGAGCCGGGAGACGGCGTGCGGCGGCTGGTCTGAGCAGACAAAAAAATACGGGCGCATCGCGGTTTTCGTTCCGCGATGCGCCCGTTTCGTCTTTTCGGCTTACTGATACATATGGGTTCGGATGTACTGCATCACCGTGGTCAAAGCCTCGCCCTTGAGGTGGAGGCCGTCGCCGTTCTGGCTGGTTTCGGGCAGATAGCCGTCCGCGCCCACCACGCTCTCAAAGCTGTAGAGGAAACGGCAGCCGGTGTTTCCGGCGAGCTGCTCGATCCAGCCGTTGGCCGCGTTGATCTTCGTGTTGTTGATCTGATCCAGGTGGGCGTAGCTGCGGGCCACCGGATAGATGGAGTTCAGGATGAGCTTCGTGCCGGGGCTGGCCTGCTGGATGGCCTGGACCAGGGCGGTGTAGTCCCGCATGAACCAGTCTCGGTCCATGGAGCTGACGCCGTTGATGCCCAGGGTGATGACCAGATACTCCGGCTTGGCCCGGCGCACCGCCTCGGTGATGGTGATCTCCTCCCCGGTGGGGGGATAGACGATCTTGGCGATGGACCAGTTGAACAGGGCCAGGGTACCGCTCTTGGGCGTCCAGACCTGGCTGGGCGGGCAGAGGGCGGTAAAGCCGGCGTTGTAGTAGGCGGCGATGCCGTAGGTGGTACTGTCTCCCAGGAAGATCAGACGGTTCAGGTAGTCCCGACCGCCGTCCGCCGTCTGCGCCAGACGGACCGGAGGACTGTTCACTACGGCGGCGCTGGCGCTGGGGTCAAAGTCCACCAGGAAGCCCAGCAGAGGCTGGAGGTCCCGCAGCTTGAAATAGTTGTTGCCGTTCTCGTACTCGCTGGGGGCGATGTAATAGACGCTGAGCCCCGTGCGCTCCACGCCGTCCACGATCAGGCTCTGGGGGCTGAGACGGCCCCTGGCGGTCTCGTTACTGCTCATGACCAGGTCCCCGGCGCTGCGGTGGGTGTAGGGCCGCCCGGTGTAGATCAGGATGCAGCCCCGGCTGGCGTCGAAGTCCACGTCGAACTGGCAGCTGGTGCCGTCCAGCAGGGCGGCCAGGTCCCGCAGCTTGAAATAGTTGTAGTCCGCAATGGAGAACTTGTCGCAGTCCCGCAGACTGCCGTTGACCCGCAGCAGGTTCCGGCTGCGGTAGACCGTCTGGAACCCGCCTCCCGCGGCGGCGGCGGGCAGCGTCAGCGCCAGCAGCAGACAGAGCGCCAGCGCCAGAGAGAGTAGGTGTTTCATCTTCCGTTTCATCGTTTCCTCGCTCCTTTGTTTTGTCTATGAACAGGGCAAAACCGCCCAAATCCCGCCCGCAGCGCGCCACAATCCCGCCCGCCGAAGCGGAATGCCGGAATGTGGCGTCTGCGCGCCGGATCTGTGCGGTGTCGCCTTGCGTCCTTTGGCGGCGGAGAGGCACGTTTGGGCGTCTCCCGCCGGGGGAGGGCTCAGCCCTGCGCCTCGGAAAAGGCGCGGATACCCGCGATGGTCTTGTCGTAGCGCGCCTGGATGTCGGCCAGACGCTTCGCCACCTCGTCGTCGCTCATGCGGCGGGCATTGCCGGGGCGAAACTCCTCGGCGATGTCGCTGGCGTCATGGCTCAGGTCCATCAGCCCCAGGTTGGCGCAGACGCCCTTCATGGCGTGGGCGCCCTCGAACAGGCCGACGGGGTCCATGGTCTGGCCCGCCGTCAGGAGACGGCCGCAGCTCTTGTCGTCCAGCAGCTTCACAATGAAGCGGCTGATCATCTTGTCCATCATCAGGATCTTCTTGGCGCTGGCGTAGTCGCCCCCGATGTTTGCATACAGCTCCTGTACCGTCATGTGCTTCCCTCCAGTTTCCTTTCGTTCTGTTCTTTTGCGATCAGCAGCGCGAACTCCGCAGGCGGGACCGGGCGGGAGAAATAGTAGCCCTGGACCAGGCTGCATCCGGCCTGGCGCAGCATCTCGCACTGCTCGGCGGTCTCCACGCCCTCGGCGACCACAGGGACGTGCAGGTAGTCGGCGATGTCCAAAATCAACTCGATGAGCCGGAAGTCCTTCTCATTGCCCTTTTTCACGTTCTGGATGAACTTCATGTCCATCTTCAGCACGTCGATGGGCAGGGTGGAGATCATGTTCAGAGAGGAGTAGCCGGAACCGAAGTCGTCCATCTCGATCTCAAAGCCCAGGTTCCGCAGGCGCTCCACCCGCGCCACCAGCTGTTCCGGGTCGTCGGTATAGGCGCTTTCGGTCACCTCCAGCTTCAGCTCGTGGGTGGTCAGGCCGTTCCGCTCCACCAGGTCCAGCAGCTTTTCCTCCAGAAGCGGGTCGTACAGGTCCACCCGGGACAGGTTGACGCTGACCGGGAGGGTGAAGCCGTATTCGGCTTTCCATGCCGCGATTTGCCGCGCCGTCTCCGCCCAGACGAATTCGTCTACGGTTTGAATCAGGCCGTTCTGCTCAAAGAGGGGGACGAACGCGCCGGGGGAGATCATGCCGTACTCCGGGTGCTTCCATCGGATCAGCGCCTCCGCGCTGCGCAGCACGGGCCGCGTGCCCTGGATGGCGTATTTCGGCTGGAAATAGACCTGGAACTGGCGCTGCTCCACCGCCCGGTGGATGTCGTTCACCAGGCCTTCGGAGAAGACCTCTTTGTGGTGCAGCTCCATGTCGTAATACATCAGGTTCCGGGAGTAGTTGCCCCGGAGCATATCGCAGGCGATCTTCGCCTTGTCGAACTGGCCGCGCAAATCGTGGACGCCCTCCAGCTTCGCGCACACGCCGGTGCGCAGCCGGATGCGGGTGTTGCCGCTGACGGGGGCCAGGCGGGACTGGAGCGCATTCAGCAGCTCCTGATAGTCTTCGCTGTGGCGGATGTAAATGCAGAACTGGTCCGCCTCCATGCGGCAGCCGATGGCCCCGGTCTCACTGGTCTGCTCCTGAATGGCTGCGCCGATCAGGGCCAGCACCCGGTCGCCGAAGTCGCGGCCATAGAGGTCGTTCACCAGATGGAAGCGCTCGATGTTCAGGACCACCGCGTCCATCTCACAGTCGGGGTGATAACGGGCGAAGCGCTCAGCGTACTGGAAGAAGAAGTTGCCGGTATAAAGTCCCGTGAGCGCGTCCCGCTCCGCAGTCTGGATGATGGTGCGGCCCTCGCTGAGTTCGATGATGCGCGCCACCCGGGCCAGGATGATCTCGTGCATATCAAAGGGTTTGGTGATGAAGTCCGCCGCGCCCATCTGCAGGGCCCGCAGCTCCGCAGAGCGCTCGGCGGTCAGCACGATGATGGGGATGCGCCGCAGCGCCTCGTCCTCGTGAACCGCAGCCAGGACCTGAAACCCGTCCATCACGGGCATCATCAGGTCCAGCAGGACGATGCTGAGCATCTCCTGATGGGCGCAGATGAGTTCCATGGCCTGCCGGCCGTTCTCGGCAAAGAGCAGGTCGTACTCGTCGCTCAGGAACATCTCCATCAGATCCCGGTTGATCTCCTGGTCGTCCACCACCAGTATCAAGCGGCGCGTTTTGAGTTCGTCTGAAAAAACCATTGGCCCGTATCCTCGTCGAAAGTTTTTTCGGGAATCATATCATATACAATCAGTATAGCGTATGCCTCCCAGAAAAACAACTCTTTTTTACAGTTTCGCGGGAAAAGCCGTTGCCAGTCCCTCGGAGGCGGGCGCCTGGGCGTCCCCGG
Source organism: Oscillospiraceae bacterium (assembly GCA_017542425.1). GTDB lineage: Bacteria > Bacillota > Clostridia > Oscillospirales > Oscillospiraceae > RGIG7114. The sequence continues at coordinate 8,230 of JAFXXH010000003.1, forward strand.
CCTCCATGAAGTACAGCCGGGAGGAAAAGTCGGGCATACAGCGGACGCGCTCGTCGTGCCCCACGGCGGCGAAGCCCTGCCGGAGCGGGACGCCCGCGGTCATGAGCTGCGCGCCGGAGAGGACATGGTCCTCCCGCTCCCCGGGCAGCTTCACCAGTTTCGCCACCAGATCGTGCAGGAGGGAGTCGGGCCGGATGTGGATGGGGGCGCTGGTGTTGATGAGGCTGCCAAAGCGCCGCACATCCACCGCTTTCGGCTCGTTGCGGAAGCGGTAGCGCCGCGCCGGGTCCAGGCCCTTTGCAAAGAAGCGGTCGTTGGGCCGGTTGGCCTGGGCCAGCTCCCGGAAGAAGAGGCCCACAGCGCGGGACTTGTCCGGGGCGACGCAGCACCACTGGTGGTCGTTTCCGGCGCGGACCCGGTAGAAGTCCCCGAACTGCAGCACCTCCCGCCAGCGGCGGTATGTCTCCACCTGGGCGCGCAGTTCCTTCCGCTGGGCCGGGGACAGGTCCCGCAGGTCCAGTTCATAGCCCAGCAGCCCGAAGGCGGCCACGGCGAAGCGGCTGTCCAGGGGGGCGTTCCGCAGGGTCTGATGGTTGGGACAGGCCGAGACGTGGGCGGCCACACAGCTCAGGGGATAGCCGTAGCTGTAAGCCTCCTGCATACGCGCCCGGGCCAGGGCGTCCGTGTTGTCGCTGGCCCAGATCTGGGGGAAGAAGCAGAGAATGCCCAGGTCGAAGCGGTTGCCGCCGGCGGCGCAGCCCTCGAAGAGGATGTCCGGGAAGCGGCGCGTCAGTTCCCCCAGGATGCGGTAGAGGCCCAGGATGTAGCGGTGGGCCGTCTCTCCCTGCCGCCGGGCGGGGAGCTGAGGGGAGAAGACGTCGGAGAAGTTGCGGTTGTAGTCCCACTTCACATAGCTGATGGGGGCGGAGGAGAAGAGGGCCGTCATCGTCTCGATCAGGTGGTCCTGGACCGCCGGATTGGCCAGGTCCAGCAGCCGCTGCTGCCGCCCCTCCGCGTGGGGCTGGCCGGGGATGGACATGGCCCAATCCGGGTGCGTCCGAAACAGGGCGCTGTCGCGGTTCACCATCTCCGGCTCCACCCAGAGGCCGAACTGCATCCCCAGGGCGTTGATCCGGCGGCAGAGCCCCGCCAGCCCGCCGGGCAGCTTTTTGGGGTCCGGCGTCCAGTCCCCCAGGGCGCGGCTGTCGTCGCTGCGAGAGGTGAACCAGCCGTCGTCCAGCACGAACAGCTCCACGCCGATGTCCCGCCCGGCTTTTGCCAGGGCGACCAGCCCGCGCTCGGAGATGTCGAAATAGCAGGCCTCCCAACTGTTGAGCAAAATGGGGCGGGTCTTACGCTTCCATCTCCCCCGCACCACATGCTCCCGCACGAAAAAATGCAGCTTTTGAGAGAGCCCCGTGAAGCCCGCCGGGGCGTGGCAGAGCACGGCCTCCGGGCTTTCAAAGGACTCCCCCGGGGCCAGGAGCCAGCGGAAGCCCTCCGGCTGGATGCCGCTGACCACGCGGGTCTTGCCGAAGGCGCTGCGCTCCACGGCGGCGTAGTGGCTGCCGCTGTAGAGCAGGTGAAAGCCCCAGCAGTCCCCGGAGCGTTCCGTGGCGGCGGGGTCGTGGACGATGAAAAAGGGGTTGCAGCGGCTGGAGGAGGCTCCGCCCCGGGACTCCAGCACCAGCTTCCCGGCGGAAAGCGGGATGCAGTGCCGCTTCATCTCCCGCGCCCAGGCCCCGAAAAAGCCGGTGACGGCCAAAGCGCGTTCGGGGAGGTCCAGCTGCATGGAGAGAAAGCGCTCGATCTCCACCGGGCCGTCCCCGGTGTTGCGCAGGACGTTCCGGCGACAGAGGCAGTCGCAGTCGGCCCATAGCCAGTAGTGGGTCTCCAGCGTGAGGCCGCAATTGCGGTCCCGGTAGCTGACGCAGAGGTGCTCCGCCCCAGCCCCCCTCAAAGAGGGGGGTGGCGCGAAGCGCCGGGGGGAGGGACTCTTACTTAAGTCTCCCTTCTCAACCTCACCCGCCTCCCCATAGCTGCCGGGGAGGGGGCTTTGGGGCGGCTGGGAATCGTCTATGCTATGGCTTTGATAGACGAAGTCGCTGGTGCGGCTGCCGTCGGGGTTCACCAGGACCAGCATGGGCTCCCGGCTGTCTCCCTTGCCCGGGGCGGAGAACTCCAGGCATACGTCCTCCAGGCTCAGCTCCGGGTGCTCGGCGTCATAGACCACGGTGTTCCCCGGGGCAAAGGCCCGCTGTTCCGAGAGGGCCAGAACCTCCGCCTCCGTCTCCAGCGGGAGGCGGGTGACGCAGCAAAGCTGCTCCGGCTGCCCCGTGGGCAGGATGCGGAAGGCGTAGCTAAGCCCCGGCGTCTCCAGCACAAAGGCCGGACGCTCCGTCCCAAACACGCGGATCATGCGTCCGCTTCCCCGCCGCGCAGCGCGCCGATTTTGGACAGGATCTCCCGCTCATTGTAGAAGAGGAAGAGCACCGCACCGATCAGGCAGGCCACAGTGGCCACCGCAGCCGCCGTGCGGTAGGGGCCCTGGATTTGCAGCTGGAGCTCCTGAGAGAGCTGTTCCATCCCTGCGCCGTCCGTGTGGGCCTGGACAATGGCCACGGCGGCGGCGGTGATGGAGGTGTAGATCAGCATACTGAGGGCCTGACCCAGCTTCATGGCGAAGGTCCGGGCGGCGAAGAACATGCCGCTGCGGTCCTCCCCGGTCTCCAGGGTGTTCAGCTCGGACACGTCCGCCACGCAGGCCTGGGGCAGGATGCCCAGAATGGCCATGGGGATGCCCGCCGTCACTGCCACCAGGAAGCCCCAGCTCATGCCGGTCCCGGCCACGGAGGTGATGAAAAACACGGCGGCGTAGGCGAAAAAGCCCACCACGATGATCCGCTTTTTGCCCAGCCGGGGGGCCAGGCGGTTCACCAGGGGATAGAGGCAGAGGGACACCACCGTCATCACCACGGTGAGCAGGAAGGTGTTCTCCGCCGGGATCAGCATCAGGCGGGTCTCAAAGTCCGCCAGCCCGGTCTGGAACAGGGTCACGGCAAAGAAGTAGATCACGTCCGCGTAGACAAAGCGGCGGAACTGCCGGTTGCGGTAGGTCAGGACCAGGGAGCGGAAGACCGGGGACTGGACGGGTTTGCCCTCGATGTAGTCCCGCTCGCGGATGTACAGGGCGGGCACCAGCATGGCCACGGCGGCCAGGGCGCACATGATGCCGATGGCGATGCGCAGGGCGTTCTCCTGACTGCCCGCCATGCCCTCCAGCGCGCCGGAGAGGGAGGGCACCAGCGTTGCCAGGGAGAAGCCCGCGATGTAGGTGAAGGAGATGTAGGTGGAGACGTTGATGCGGTGCTTCTGCGTGTCCCCCAGCTCCGCGATCAGAGCGTTGTAGGGGGTGCAGTAGATGGTCATCAGCAGATAGAACAGCATCAGCAGCGCGAACATGATGGCGTTGTTGGCCGCCAGGCTCTCCGTCTGGGGCAGCACGAACACGGCCACGGTGACCAGGGCGAAGGGAATGGCGGCCGCCCGCAGGAAGGGGATGCGCCGTCCGCCTTTGAAGGCGGCCCGGTCGGACCAGCTTGCCACCAGCGGGTCGGTGACCGCGTCGAAGAGACGGCCCACCATGGTGATCAGACCGAAGAGGGTGATGGAAGCCAGGATGGGGTTCTGGGTGATGAACTGGCCGAAGATGCCGTTGGTCTCGCCGGGGCTGTGGACGCCGGTGTACAGGTGGACCAGCCAGGTGGAGATGATGCCGGAGAGCAGGCTCCAGCCGAACTGCCCCACCGCGAAGATCCACAGCAGCTTGTTGGTGATGGTTTTTTTGGGGGTGAATTGTGCCATGTCGAATGCTCCTCTCTTTTCGATCCGGTTCCTTGTTGTAATCAGGCGGCGGGTATGGCCCCGCCGCCTGGAATTACCCCTGTTTCAAGCGCATCGCCAGTTCCACGGCCCGGTAGGCCCCGTCGTAGAGGCCGCGCCTGCGGTTTTCCTGGATGCAGTCGCACATCTCCCCCAGCATTCTGTCGCTGTCCAGAAACAGGTCCAGCATCTGCAGGGTGTGGGGGATGTCCTCGCACTCCGGTGTGCCGTCGCCCAGCTCGGCGGCGTGGATCGCGCCCCAGCGCTCGTGGCCGCCGATGCGCTTGAGAAAGAGCTTCGGCACCGGATAAAAGGCCAGCTCGCTGGGCTTGGTCACCAGCACGTCGCAGACGCGCAGCAGCAGATTGGTGGAGTAGACCGCCTGGAAGATGTCCGTGTGGCAGAACACATGGACGCCCCGCACGTCCCCCTCCAGGGCCGCCCGGCAGAAGCGCTCTGTCTCCGCCCAGTCGTCGAAGTGGGTCTCGGCCACGCCCTCCAGCCCCGGCACGGCGGCGCAGAGATCGTCCCAGACCGCCCGGTAGTCCCCGATGTTCAGCAGCAGCGCCGCCTCTCCGCGCATGATCCGGGGGCGCAGGTGGCGGGCAATGGCGGCGAAGGTCTCCTTTTGGGCACCGGCCCCGCCGATGCTCAGCAGGAAGCGCAGGGGCTGCCCCCGCCCACAGCGCGCCAGCCGGGCGGCGCAGTCCGTGGGGATGTTCTCCACCAGCTCGTGGTCTACATAGTGCCCGGTGCAGACCAGGGAGTCCTCCGGCATGGGCTTCAGGACCTCCCGCCCCCGCATCCCGTTCAGGACCCGGTAGCCCAGATAGCTCTGGCGGGTCTGGACCGTGTGGACGCTGCCCTCGGCCAGGTGCAGGGCCATGGGCCAGTTGTCGGGAATGGCGTTCACCACATGGCGCATCCCGGCGTGCAGCGCGGCCTGGGCCGGCCAGACGTGGGTGGCGATCAGGGGGATGTCCTTCGGCACATTGCGAAACACCGGGGCCATCAGCTCCGCGTTCTTCTGGTCGGCGGCGTTGTAGGAAAGACGGCGAAAGCCCTCGTAGTTCAGCGGCTCCCAGAAGAAGCGGTTGAACAGGCGGCTACGCTGGCTGAGGCGGGAGCCCATGGAGTAGAGCGCGTTCTGCGCGCCGATGATCTTCGTGCAGGTGGTGTCCGGGTAGCTGTTCAGGTCCATCCAATAGGGCTGATAGCCCAGGGCGTGGGCGGCGGAGGCCATGGCCATGGAGATGCGGTAGTGGCCGAAGCCCATGCGGATGTTCCCCACGATGATCCCCCGGTCCGGGTCGAACGCCGCGTCAGAGTCCGTCCCCTCGTTCACCCGCAGGTCCAGCACGCCCAGGGGAGCGTAGAGCGTGGCGTTGCGCCGCAGCTTCACCGGGTAGTCCCGGTCGCTGTCGTCCCCGAAGCGCCGGAGATATTTCGCCCTGGAGGCCAGGGCCTTGCGGTAGTCCCGTTCCGGGATCTCGTTGCCGAAAATGATTTTTGCCCGATCGTCCATGCCTTGTCCTCCTCGTAGGGCGGGGGCAAGCCCCCGCCTCCCCATCCGGGGGCTTGCCCCCGCCGACCCTGCCGCGCCCATGTCAGTTCAGCCGAAACAGCCAAAAGTCGTTGGGGTTGTAGATCTCGTACAGGTGGGTGCCCTCCGGGTCGTAGACGGCGTCCACCATGAACCCCGCCACGAAGCCGTCGTAGCCTGTGGGAACCTGGATGTCATAGGTGTAGCGGTAGAGATAGCGCTCCGGCGTCTCCCGGACGAAGCGCCCGTTCAGTTCGGTCTCTTCCCCGTTCCAGTGGATGCGGGCGGTGAATTCCCCCTGTTCATCGAAGACGCAGGTCTCGTCGAACAGGCGGATGTGGTAGTAGTCGGTGCGGCAGTATTTCAGACTGGCCACGCCGTAGCTGTTGGCGTTCATGCCCCGGAAGTCCAGGGTGAAGGTGACGGAGCGCCACTCGTGCCCGGCTTTCGGCGCGTGGCGGTCGTCGGACTGGAAGACCTCGTAGCGCTCCACCGTCATGGTGCCGGGGATGACGTAGCCGTAGCGGTTGTAGTCCACGGAGCTGACGGTCACCGGCACGCCCACCTCTATGTCGCAGAGAATGCCCAGCTTTTCAAAGTCCGGCGCGGTGTCCCGGTTCTGATATTCTGTCCCCTCGCCGAAGACCCGGTAGAGAAAGGTCAGCATCTGGGCCTTGTTCACCGCCGCCCAGGCGCCGAAGCAGCCGTCGCCGATGCCGGAGCTGACGCCGCTGCGGTAGGCCCAGAGGGCCGCGTCGTAGAAGTAGTCATAGGTGGAGATGTCCGAGAAGGGGCAGGGCTCCGTCCCTTGGACTTCCTCGGCCAGCCCCGTGTTCAGGGCCACCCGGTAAAGGATGGTGAGGGCCTGGGCGCGGGTGATGAGGTCGCCGGGGTAGAAGCGGGCGTCCTCGGATTCGGAGATCACGCCCTGTTCCAGGGCCCAGAGTACGGGGGAGTAAAACCAGATGCCGGACTTCACGTCGGCATAGGGGCTTCTGGCCCGGCTGGGATGGGGGGACCCCACGGCGCGGTAGAGGAAGGTCAGCGCCTGGGCGCGGGTGCAGCCGTCCTGGGGCCGGAACAGCGGCCCGGAGCCGGAGGCGACGCCCTCGTCAATGGCCCAGGCGATGGGCTGGAAGAAGGGGTCGCTTTCGATCACGTCCACAAAGGGGTTGCGGAAGGTGGGGACGCGGGGCGTCGCCGCCGGGGGCGGCGTGGGCGCGGGAGTCTCCATCGGTGCGGCGGCCAGGAGCTGCTGGCTGGCTTCCGGCTCCGGCAGTTCCTCCGCCTGGCTGCGGAAAAAGCCAGGGGTCACGAAGCCGGTGAACAGCAGCGCCGTCAGCAGCGCAAACACGCCCACGAAGGCCGCAAAGGTGCCGAAGCCGTGCCCCTGTTTGGGCACAGGCTCGGCCAGCGGGGGCAGCTTCTGACCGCAGTAGTGGCAGCTGTGTGCCCGGGGGCGGTTCGTTCTGCCGCAGAGCGGGCAAGTTCTCTCCATACCGTTTCCTCCTTGTTCCATCGTGCGCCGACTCAGGTCGTGCCGTCCAGGACGCCGGTCAGCGGGGTCTTGTCCTCCCAGCGGTAGCGCGTCCCCGTCGCTTCGGGGACGGCCTGCTCGTCCCAGAAATGGTTGTGCCGGATGTCCCCGGCTGTGACATTAAAATAGACATGGTGAAAGGACGCGGGCAGCTCCCGGCTGGAGAGCGGGTCATCCCAGGTCACGTCCACCACATACCAGTCCCCGTCCAGCAGCACCTGGTTCCAGGCGTGCTCGCCGTACTCCAGGCCGTTGTCGCTGTGCCCGGCCACGCTGAGGCAGGGAATACCCACCAGGTCCATCAGAAGCTGAAAACTGCCGGTGTAGCCCTCGCAGATGCCCAGGCCGTGGACCAGGGCCCCGTAGGGGTTGTCGTCGTCCGGGTCGGGCACGCCGCCGTAGCGCTCCAGCGTGGCCGTGTCGTAGGCGATGTGGTCCACCATCCAGTCGTGGATGGCAAGCTCCAGCTCCGGCAGCGTCTGATCGGGGCGGGAGACCTCCGCCAGCAGCGCCGCCGCCGCGTCCAGGATCGCCCGGTCCTTCTCGTGCAGGTCGGACCAGTTGCTGCGCGCCCAGGCCGCCGTCAGCCGGTCGCGGTCATAGCGCCAGTCCTCTGCCGGGGCCTCCGTGGGCGCGGGCGTGGGCTGCGCGGTCTCCTCCGGGCTCAGGAGCGCGTCGGGCAGCTGCTCCGGGGGCGGCTGGGTGAAGCAGCGGGCAAAGTCCCGCTCCGCCGTCTCCGGTTCCGGACAGACGAACAGGGCGCAGAGCGTGCCCCGGCCCAGCACCGCCGCACGGCGCAGCAGCGCCTCCTGCTCCGGCGCGTAGCCGGTAAAGTCGATGGTGCGGGCGGCGCGATAGGCCTCCAGGGCCTCGGCGGCCCGGACGGTCTCCCCGGCGTCGGACAGCCGCAGCACGGAAAACTCCAGGGCATTGGCCCCCTCCGCCAGCACCAGCGCCCCGTCCGCCACGGCGGCGGCGTCCAGCTCCAGACGGGCCAGCCAGAGGGCAAAGGCCGCGTCCCCGGGCCGGTAAAGATGCAGCGTCGGCGCATCCGCCGTCCCGTCCGCCTGGACGGAGGGGAGCGGTTGCCCGGACGCCACGGTCAGGGCGATCTGGACCGGCGTCCAGTCCGTTTCCTCCGCCGCCGGGGCGGCGCAGGCGGCCAGCAGCAGCGCCAGACACAGACACAGTGACAGCAGCTTCATGGCAGAGTTCCTCCCGCCTCCGGTTTTTTTCGCCGCAGCGGCGGGGTTTTCCCGCGGCTGCATGATATTCAAAGTATAGCTCGAAGGGCCGCGAAAAGCAAGGCCAAGATGCGAAGAAGCGCGGGGGCGGTTTTTGTGCGCTTTTTGATTTCCCGCCCGCCGGACAAAAAAACCTTTTTTCGTCCGGGAATTTGTGGTATTCTGTTTCCGTATCCTGTTTTCTGGGAGGTTTGGGCCATGCGCAAGACGAGATTGTTGGAGATCCTGGACCGCCGCGAGACCGCCCTGGCCGCGCTGCTGTTGCTCCTGGGCTGCGCGCTGCGGCTGGCGCTGCTGGGGCAGCTCCCCCTGGGGCTGAACCAGGACGAGGCCAGCGCGGGCTACGAGGCCTGGGCCATCCTGCGCTACGGCATGGACCGCTGCGGCAACGCAAACCCCGTGCTGCTCACCGCCTGGGGTAGCGGCCAGAACGCGCTGATGAGCTACCTGGCCATGCCGGGGGTGGCCATCTTCGGCCTGAACGCGTTCACCACCCGTCTGCCCAACGCCCTGAGCGGCTGCCTGACGCTGTTCGTCTTCTGGCGTCTGGCCCGCCTGACCCGTGGGCCGCGTTTCGGCCTCACGGCGCTGCTGGTGCTGGCCCTCAACCCCTGGCACATCATGCTCTCCCGCTGGGGGCTGGAGAGCAATCTGCTGCCCTTCTTCCTGCTCACCGGGATCTGGTGCCTGGTCCTGGCCCGGGAGCGGCCCTGGGCCCTGGTGGGGGCGGGGGCCGGCTTTGGCCTGGCGCTCTACGCCTACGGCACCGCCTTTTTCTTCCTGCCGCCCTTCCTGCTCCTGACGCTGCTGCGGCTCCGGCACTCTCTGCGCCTGGGGCCGGGCCTCTGCGCCCTGGGGCTGTTCGGTCTGCTGGCCCTGCCCATCGCCGGGGCGCAGCTCATCAGCGCGGCGGGCCTGCATACGGTGGAGGTCCTGGGCTTCACCCTGCCCAGACTGACCGAGGGCCGCCAGGCAGCCACCAGCGTCTTCGGCGGGGGCGGCCTGGCTCTGGCGGCGGCGAACCTCCGGGACTTCGGGCGGCTTCTCTGGACCCAGAGCGATGGCCTGATCTGGAACGCCCTGCCCATCTGGCAGGGGGGACTTCTGTACTTCTTCGGCCTGCCCGCCGCCCTGGCGGGGCTGGTGGCCTCCATCCTCCAGCGCCGGGACCGGACGCGGGAGGCCCATCTGCGGGACGCGGTCTACTGCGGCTTGCTCTGCGCGGCCCTCATCAGCGGCAACATCAACCGGCTGAATATGCTCTGGCTCCCGCTGGTCTATTTTTCCGCCGTCGGGCTGCATCTGCTCCTGTCCCGCCTGGGGGACTGGGCGGCCATACCCGTGGCGGGGCTGCTGGCCTGCTGCCTGATTTTCTCCATCCATTATGTCCGGGCCTTCGGCAACGGGGGCAACGTGAACTTCTTCCCCGGCCTGGGGGAGGCCGTCCTCGCCGCCGAGGCGCGGGAGGAAAAGCCCATCTATATCACCTCCACCGTCAACCAGCCCTACATCTTCGCCCTCTTTTACGCCCAGGTGCCGCCGGACCGCTTCGCGGACACGGTGGAGTACCGGGATGAGAACGCCGCCTTCCGCCAGGTGGAGCGCTTCGCGGGCTACGAGTTCCGGGATCCGGAGGCCGCACGGGTGGGGATTTACTGGGGCGGCCAGGAGCGGGGGGAGGTGCTGGGGCGCTACGGCGTTTTCGCCCTCTGCGGCCCGGAGACGCCATGAGGCCCCGGCGCAAGCACCGGATGCTGCGCTTTCTGGCGGGCTTGGCCCTGCTGCTGGGCCTGGCCGTGGCGGACAGCAACCTCCGGCTGGTGACGACGGAATACCGCCTGCGTTATCCGAATCTCCCGGCGGGCTTTGAGGGCTATCGCATCCTCCAGCTCAGCGACCTGCACGGGGCGGTCTTCGGAAAAGACAACGCCCGGCTGCTGGCGGCGGTACGAAAGATGCAGCCGGACCTGATCGCCCTGACCGGGGACCTGGCGGACGAGTCCACGGACCTGGAGACGGTGGACGCCCTGCTGGGGGCGCTGGCGGAAATCGCGCCGGTCTACTATGTCAGCGGCAACCACGAATGGGCCGCCCGGCGGCTGCGCAGCCTGATCCCCATGCTGGAGCGGCACGGCGTCCGCTATCTGCGCAACGAGTGGATGTATTTGGAACAAAATGGGGACAGCATCGTCCTGTTGGGCGTGGAGGACCCCTGCGGTCCGGCGGATATGCCGAAACCGGACGCGGTGGCCGCCGCAGCCCCGGAGGGCTTCCGGCTCATGTTGGCCCACCGCAACGACCTGGCGGAGCAATACCCGGAGCTGCCCGTGGACCTGCTGCTGGTGGGCCACGCCCACGGCGGCGTCTGGCGCATCCCCGGCGTCGGCGGTCTGCTGGACCACCGTTATCGCCTCTTCCCCAACGACGCGGAGGGCGTGATCTCCGCCGGGCGCATGAACATGGTGGTCTCCCGTGGCCTGGGCAACATCGGCCTCTCCTTCCGGCTGCTGAACAACCCGGAGCTGGTGCTGGTGACGCTGCACCGGGCGTGAGCCGATGCTGCCTATGTAGGGCGCGCCGGGTCGGCGCGCCCTACAACGTGGATAATGCGAATTCGCCGGACGTTTCTGCTTGTCTTTGGTGCTGCCGCGGGGACTGGCCACGGGTTGGACGCCGTTCCCTATAGAGCGACCTCACCCATTCCCTCCCCCAGCGGGGGAGGGTGCCGCCCACAAGGGCGGCAGGAGAGGGAGAACGTGGCGGGACCGCCATGTGGAAATGACCGCAGCCGTGGGGGTATGCAACGATTTAATCGTCTGCAAGCGGTCAGGTTCTCCCTCTTCCGTCATCCGCCTCGCGGGGGATCGGCGGATGCCACCTTCCCCCGCTGGGGGAAGGAAGGGGGGCTGCGAATTCGCCGGACGTGGCGGCATGTCTTCGGTGCTGTTGCGGAACCGGCGACGGGTTGAACGACGTTCCCTACAAAGCGACGCTTCCGTCATGGCGCCGCTGCTGTGTGTCGATGGGGACTGTGAATGCAAAACAACAGGAGGGCCGTCCTTAAAACGGGAACGCCCCTCCTGTTGCTTTGCACCTTTCGTGTGCGGTTCTGCGGCCTAAATGTCATGTTCAACTCATGCTTCGTCCACTTCCCCCAGCTTCTCCAACACCCAGCGCTGCGCCGGTTCGGTGAGCGTGACCATGGAAAAACTGGTCCCATCGTCGCCGGAGCACTCCGTCACGCGGATGCCTTCGGCCTCTCCGGCGGGGCTGGGGCGGCGGATCAGGTCGTCCGTGTCGGAAAGGGCCTCGGTCAGCAGACCCTGCGCCAGCAGCCAGTTGGAGAGCTGCCGCCCGCTCAGGCTGCCCGGCTGCGTCTCGTCTTTCTGTTCGGTCAGCTTCCGGGCAAAGGAGGTGATGGAGATGCCCTCCGGCGCACAGGAGACCCGCTCCAGCTGGTCGGGGCGCAGGCGGAGCATGGGCTGTGCTATCTCTTTGCGCTGCCGCATCACGCCCGTCATACCGCGCAGATAGCGCGTGACGGGCTGAGAACGCAGTTTTTTCACGCTCTTTTCCAGGTATTGCCCGACCCGCGCCGGGCTGACGCCCTGTGCTTTGCCGAGTTCCTCCAGGCTTTTCCCCTCCCGATAATACGCCAGAAGGATATCCCGCTGGAGCGCGCCGTCGGCAAACTGTTCTTCCAACGCCTGGGAGAGCCGCTCCGCCGCGTCTGCGGGCAGGGGCGTGGAGCCGTCGAAGATGTCCCGGAACAGATTGCCCGGATAGGCGGCGGGGTTCGGTTTCCAGGTGAGAGGCTGCTGCGGCCTGCTCTCCCGTTTCGTCCACTCCGCCCGTACCACCTCCAGCACCGCCTGGCCGTAGGTCTCCAGCTTCTTTTCGCCGATGCCGGGAACCGTCCGCAGTTCCTCCAGGGTCCTGGGCCGGCGCGCAGCGATTCCATGCAGCATACTGTCGTGAAAGATCACATAGGCCGGGACCCCCGCCTGATGCGCCAGTTCCGTGCGCAGGGCGCGGAGGGCCTGGAACAGCGCCGGGTCCTCCGCCGCGTCCACCGGGGCAGCGGCGCTTTTTTGCGCGGCGGGCCGCGCCTTTTTCTGCTCCACACGATGCCGCCAGACCACCGGCTCGCCGCGAAACAGCACCCCGTCGGCTTTGGCCGTGGTCACCAGCGCCTCATAGTCCGGGCTGGACCGGGTCAGGTAGCCCGAGCGCTGCAAGGCCTCGATCATGCCCCGCAAGTGCATTCGGTCCGTTCCCTTCATCAGGCCATAGGTGGGCAGCAATGGATAGCCCTGTTCCAGGATGCGCTTGTCCCGGCTGCCCAGCAGGATACGGGCCAGCATGACCGGCCCCAGGCCGAAGCGGTTTTGCCGCTCCACCCGGCGGGCGCAGGAGAGGATCATCTGCGCGGCGCGGGTGATCTCTTCCTCCACCAGCTCCCCGTCCTCCGTCTCCGGCTTGCAGTTCCCGCAGTTTGGACAGCGTGACGGAGCATCCTCCCCAAAGTAACGCAGCAGCGCGGCGCGATAGCAGTCCCCGGATTTGCAGTAGTCTACCATTTGCTGCAAGCGCCTCCGGTCCCGCTCCAGCAGCGTCTGACGCAGGGGCTCCGGAACCTGGTCCCGGTCGCCGCTGTTTTCAATCAGAAAGCGGGCGGTCCGCTCGTCGCCGGGGGAGTAGAGCAGGATGCAGTCCGCGTCCGCGCCGTCCCGCCCAGCCCGTCCGGCCTCCTGGTAGTAGCTCTCGATGTTCTTCGGCATGTTGTAGTGGATCACAAAGCTGACGTTGGATTTGTCGATGCCCATGCCGAAGGCGTTGGTGGCCACCATCACCGTGGCCCGGTCGTAGGCGAAGTCCTCCTGATTGGCCCGGCGTTCCGCGTCCGCCAGCCCCGCGTGGTAGCGGGTGGCGGCAAACCCGGCCCCGGTCAGCGCCGCGCAGACCTGTTCCACGGTTTTCCGCGTGGCGCAGTAGACGATGCCGCTTTTGTCCCGTCTGCCGTCCAGATAGTCCCGAAGCCAGTCCAGCTTGCCCTTCTCCCGGCGCACGTCAAAAAACAGATTGGGCCGGTCAAAGCCCGTCACCACCCGGTAGGGCTCCCGCAGCTCCAGCAGTTGCACCACGTCCTGTCCCACCGCCTGTGTGGCCGTGGCGGTGAAGGCAGCCAGCGTGGGCCGCCGGGAGAGGGAGCGGACGAAGGGCGGGATGTCCAGATAGCTGGGCCGGAAATCCTGGCCCCACTGGGAGACACAGTGGGCCTCGTCCACGGACAGAAGGGAGATGTCCCGGTCTTCCGCAAAGCGCAGGAAGCCGTCGGTCAGCAGCCGCTCCGGGGCCACATACATGAGCTTGTAAGCCCCCAGGGATGCGCGCCGCAGCACCTCCCGTTGCTGCGCCGGCGTCAGAGAGGAGTTGAGATAGGCCGCAGGGACGCCGGACTCTTTCAGCGCCGCCACCTGGTCCTTCATCAGCGAGATCAGGGGCGAGACCACCAGCGTAATCCCCGGCAGCAGCAGGGCGGGCAGCTGATAGCAGACGGATTTTCCCGCCCCGGTGGGCATGACCCCAAAGGCGTCATGCCCGGACAAAATCGCCTCCACCAGCCCCTCCTGTCCGGGGCGGAAGGCCTCGTGTCCGAACACCTGTTTGAGCGTATCCAAAACCGCAGCGCGCTCCATGTTCTGTTCCTCCTCTGCTTGCCGTGCGTGGCTATCATCTGCGGAAGGGGCAAGCCCCTTCCCTACATCATGTGAAAAGCACGTCGCGGCCCGCCACATGATGCAGGAAGAGGACTTGCCCCTCCGTTTGCCCGCGCCTCTTTCCCGGTCGGAGCCGGGCAAGAAGGGTGGGCAGAGTCTTACAGCTTGCTCTCGATATAGGCGACGATCTCGCCCACGGTCAGACGCTCGCGCACTTCCTCGTCCAGGAAGACGATGTTGAACTCATCCTCCAGGGTGGTGACCATCTCCACCACGTCCAGGGAATCCGCGCCCAGGTCGTGGATGATGTGGGTCTTGGGGCTGATGTCGGCGGGGTCGATGCCCAGCTGGTCGGCCAGCAGTTCGCAGAGCTTGTCGTATACCATTGCTCTCTTTCCTTTCTGAATGTGAATGTCCCTCAGGCCCACTCGCGGCTCTGGGGTTTGTTGCCCGTGGGGTTGGCGGCGGCGCGGTCGTAGCTGACCACCACCCGGCGGTTGGGCTCCACGCCGATGCTGGAGGTGGAGACGCCCTCATAGTTCTGCAGGGCGGTGTGGATGACGTGGCGCTCGTAGCTGTTCATGGGCTCCAGCGCCATGCTGCGCTTGTATTTGATGGCCTTGGCGGCCATCTTCTCCGCCAGATGCACCAGGGACTCCTCCCGCTTGCTGCGGTAGTTCTCCGCGTCCACGTTGATGTGCATCCGCCGGTCGCTGCCCCGGTTGACGGAGTAGTTCACCAGATGCTGAATGGCGTCCAGGGTCTCGCCCCGGCGGCCGATCACCGCGCCCATGCCGCTGCCGCTGAGCTCCACGTTCAGGCCGCCGCCGGGACGCTCGGTGAAGATCAGCTCCGCCTCCACGCCCATCAGCTCCAGAAGGCCCTGGAGATAGCGCTCCACCCGCTCCTTCTGGCCGCCCTCGGCGGGGGCTTCTACGGCCTTGGCTTCGGGCTTCGCCTTGGACTCCTGCCTGGTCTGGGGCTCCTGTTTGGCCTGGGGCTTGGCCGGGGCCTCTTTCGCCTCTTTCTTCCCCTGGCGCTCGCGCTTTCTGGGCTGCTCCGGCTTTTTCGCCGGGGCGGGGGCCGCTTCCTGCACGGGAGCGGGGGCCTCCGGGACTTCATAGGTCAGCCGCACCTTGGCGGGGCTGCTGCCAATGCCGAGAAAGCCGGATTTGGCCCGCTCTAAAATTTCTACGGAGACATCGTCCCGGTTCAGGCCCAGCTGGCTCAGACCGGCGGCAATGGCCTCGTCCTCGGTCTTGCCGCTGACATCAAGATAGTTCGTCATGCTGCTTTTCTTCCTTCTCTCAGGTTTCGTCCGCGTCGGACGCTTCGGTTTCGCCTTCGTCGGGGGCGCTGTAGGGATCAAATTCTTCCTCTTCCGCCTCCACAAACGGCGCGGTCCGGGGGGCGGGGGCCTGGACGGGAGCGGCGGGGGAGAGGGCATCCTCGGTCTGCTCGGCCTCGGCGCTCACGCCGCTGCCCTGGAAGCGGTCGGGGTCATAGGCCCGGCCCCGGGCGTAGCGGCGCGTCCCCACCTGGCTGGGCGGGACGTCTTTCGGCTTGGCCCCCTTGGCCTGTTTGGCCTGTTCCTCCCGCGCTGCGGCGGCCTTTTGCCGGGCCACCTGCTTTTTGCGGCTGGTGTTTTCGTTTTCGCGGGTCTGGCCCTCGGCCCGGAGGCGCTCGGTCTCGGCGCGCTTGCGCTCATACTCCGCCTCCCGGGCGCGGAAGCGGGCGTTGCGCTCGGCCTGTTCGGCCTCCAGCTTTTTGCCATAGAAGCGGTTCAGGATGATCTCCTGCACCAGCGCCAGCAGGCTGGTGAAGATCCAGTAGACGCCCATGGAGGCGGGCATGGAGAAGCCGATCCAGAGGGAGATCAGGGGCATGATGAAGTTCATGCTCTTCATCTGCTGCTGGCCCTGCTGGGCGGCGGGGTTCATGGCCGTGCTGACCTTCATCTGCAAATAGCTGAGTCCGGCGGAAACCAGGGGGATCAGGAACAGCCCGAAGGCCGCCCAGGTGACGCCGTTGGTCCAGAAGGTGACGGACGGGGTCTCGGCCAGGTTCAGGCCCAGGAACTGATAGTTGATGGGCACCAGTTTGTCGCTGAGGCCGGAGAAGTCGGCGAAGTGCCGGGTGATAAATTCGCTCTCCTGGAGCTGGAGGTACGCGCCGTTGCCGCTCAGGTCGAAGCCCAGTTCCGCCAGCTTGCTGTAGATTGCGCCGCCCTCGCCGACCAGCTCCTGGGCCACGCCCATCATGGTGGTCAGGGGGAAGCGGATGGCGCGCCAGAGGGCCAGCAGGATGGGGTAGGGGAGCAGGCTCCAGAGGCAGCCGGACATGGGGTTGACGTGCTCTTCTCTGTAGAGCTTGCTGGTCTCCTGCTGGAGCCGCTGCGGGTTGCCCTCGTGGCGCTTTTTCAGCGCCTCCACCTGGGGGTTGAGGGCGGCCATGCGCATCATGCTCTTCTTGCTCTTCATCTGGAAGGGCAGCAGGATCAGCTTGACCACCAGCGCGAACAGGAAAATGGCGACGCCGTAGTTCTGCACCAGGTTGTACAGCCACAGCAGCAGCATTCCAAACGGCTTGGCGATGACATCAAACATAAAGGTACTCCTGTCGTTTCTTCGGATTATGGAACGGGGTCATAGAACTCGTGTTCCCCCCGGTGGAAGGGGTGGCAGCGGGCGAAGCGCCGGAGCGCCAGCCAGCCGCCCTTGGCCGCGCCGTATCGTTCCAGCGCCTCCAGCGCATACTGGGAGCAGCTGGGGAGATAGCGGCAGCAGGGGGGACGCAGGGGGGAGATCTGGTTGCGGTAGAATCGGACCAGGGCGATCAGCAGACGTTTCATCATGGCGTTCCCGGCCTCCATACGCCCAGGCGCTTGCAGGCGTCCAGCATGGCGCGCTCCAACTGGCGGTACTGAGCGCCGACGGCGCGGCCCCGGGCCACGACGACCAGCTCCGCCCCGGGCACGAACTCCGCCTCGTGGAGACGGTAGATCTCCCGCAGACGGCGGCGGACGCGATTGCGCACCACGGCCTTGCCCAGCTTGTTGCTGACGGTGAAGCCCACCCGCCGCGTCTCGCGCCGGGCCAGGCGGGCGTAGACCACCAGGAACGGGGTCACGGCGCTTTTGCCCCGGGCGTAGAGGCGGCGGAACTCATAATTTTTTTTCAGGGTATCCGTGAACAGCATGGCGCGATCCCCCCCCTCGGTGTGGCTGCGGTCCTGCCGCGAATGCGCAAATAGGCCGGTGGGTCACCGGCCGATCCGAAACGGTATCAAACTTTGCGCTGTGCTCGTGACAGGGGGTTTCAAGCGGAACCGGCTCAGTAGCTGAGGCGGGCTCTGCCCTTCGCTCTGCGGCGGGACAGGACCTTACGGCCGTTGGCGGTGGCCATTCTCTTGCGGAAGCCGTGCTCCTTCTTGCGCTGGCGCTTCTTGGGCTGATAGGTGCGAAGCATGATACAGTTCTCCTTTCGTATGATTCTCGGGGCCGCGGCCCCATATGCTCAACATTCCGCCCCCAAAGGGGAGAAATGCAGCGGACAAAGCTTTGTTATTATACATGACGGGGCCGGGAAATGTCAACCATAAAATTCGGCTTATCAGCAGCCCCAGGCTGGCGAAATGCAGACCGAAGGCCGGGGAAACGCCAGTGATGGGCGTTTCCCCGGCCCCATGCCTTGTATGGATGTTCAGCCGCGTGGACCGGACGCGGCGCGTTCCCGCTTCAGGTTCAGGACCGGTCCACCACGTCGGGTCGCTCCAGCGTGATGCGGTTCCCGGCCATCCGGTCGATCAGATCGAAATAGGTGGGCCGATCAAAGGTGCAGGAGCGGAACGTGAGCTCCGAGTCCGGGCTCATCTGCACGAAATGCGAGAAGTCCGGCTCCCAATTGTTGTTCACGAAGCTGCAAGACTGGAAGCTGAGGGTGCTGTCCTGGGCGTTGATCATATCGTAGCCGCTGCAATCCACGAACACCACGTCGCCGAAGCCCGCGTCCTGGACCTGGGAGAAGTCCAGCAGCCCGTAGCTGCACTCCCGGATTACGGAGTCCACGGTCTGGATGCTCTCAACGCCGTTTGCGATAATCCCGTAGGTCCCGCAGCCATAGAGGTCCATGTTGTCCATGGCCATGCGCCCGCAGTCCGTGAAGCGGAGCACGCCGCCCAGGCAGAAGCCCTTCTCCGGCGTGTGGCCCAGGGTCAGGCCGGAGAGCAGGATCTGGTCGCAGCCGTCAAAGGTCAGCACATTGGCATAGCGCGGCTCGACCACCAGCTCCACGGCGCCCGAGTTCCAGGAATGGTCTGCGGTGATGGTCAGATTCCGGACGCCGGAGATCCAGACCTCATAGCCGTCGTAGAGATTGTCCAGGCGCACATAGGGGTTTCCCGTATCTGGCCCGTCCGGCTCCATGATCCGATCGATCCACTCCGTCAGGTTGTAGACGCCGGGGGCGATATGAATCTCCCGGCCCGGCCCGATGGCCGCCATCAGCCCGTCCACGTCGGAGACATAGACCATGGCCTCCCGCCAGAGCCAGGCCACGGTCCGGCCCCGGGTGCAGGGCTGGTCCGGGTCGAGCGCGTCGCCCTCATCCTCCAGCATGGCGTTGACATAGGCCCAGTCCACCGCGTCCTTGTAGTAGGCGCTGTCGGGCCAGTTCGCGGTCAGGGGAGAGCGGAATGCGGGAGCCTGGCTGCCCTTGGCCCGCCAGATGAAGGTGAGGATCTGCGCATAGGTGCAGGTCTGCTCGGGAGAGAACAGCATGGGTTCGCTGGACGTGCCGACGGTGATGCCCTGCTCCACCGCCCAGAGGGTGGAGCGCTCAAAATAGCTGCCCTTCGGCACGTCGGCAAAGGGATTGAACAGGGACTGGGGCTCCGGTTCCCCGTGGGCCCGCCACAGGAAGGTGACCACCTGGGCGCGGGTGCAGATCAGCTCCGGGCTGAAGGTGGTTTCGCTGGTGCCCTTGGTCACACCCCAGCTGACCGCCCACTGTACGGCGCTGGCAAAATAGTCGTCGGGACTGACGTCCGCAAACCCGGTGCTCTGCGCCGACGCCGCCGTGGGCAGCATGGCGAGCAGCAGAACGAAGACGATGGCAAGTGATAAAAACTGTTTTTTCATTTTTTCGGCCCTCCTGACAGCCAAAAACCGACTCATTTGTGCATACGACGCCGCTAAATCCCCCCTTGGATGGGCCGCCGACAATCCTTCACCTCCCCGGCCCCTGGAAAACGGGGATCCGCGCAACAAAAGACCACAGGGCCATTATAAGACCGTGTGGGAACTTTGTCCACATCCCTTTTGCATCCGTGCGCGAAAACAGGGACTCCACGCAACGTAGCTTGCGTTTTGTCCCTGTCCGTGGGATACTTGTGGCGGAAACGGAGGCGATTTTTATGGACCGATATGTCACCGGCGCTGTAATCCGCCGGATGCGGGAGGCCAGGGGCCTGACCCAGGAGGAACTGGCAGAGAAGCTCTTTGTCAGCAGCAAGGCCGTCAGCAAATGGGAGACGGGCCACGGCTTCCCCGACGTAAGCCTGCTGGAACCCCTGGCCGGGGCGCTGGGCCTCTCCGTGCTGGAACTGCTGTCCGGCGCGGACGTGCAAAACCGCAACCGCGCCGCCAACCTGCTCCGGGGCTGCTTTTACGTCTGCCCGGTCTGCGGCAACGCGATCCGCGCCGTGGGCGCGGCGGTGGTCAGTTGCTGCGGCCTCACCCTGCCAAAGCTGGAAGCGGAACCGGCGGACGCGGCGCACACCATCCGCGTGGAGACCGTGGAGGACGAATATTACGTCACGGTGGACCACCCCATGACGCGCACGCACCACATCTCCTTCCTGGCTGCGGTGTCCGACCGGGGGGCGCAGTTCGTCAAGCTGTATCCCGAGGAATCGGCGGCGGCGCGGTTCCAGATCGGGGGCGTCAGGCGGATCTATGCCTACTGCAACCGGGATGGGCTGTTTGAATGGAAGCTTGGATGAGACAGAGTCTAACAGAATGCTTCCAGCATTTCCCAGCCATAATCCCGCCCCGCCCCGGCAACACTCCTGACAAAAGGATGTGTTGCAGATGAAGCGTGGAATCAAACGGGGCACGGTCCGGCTGGTGAGCTATCTCCTGGCGGCGGCGGTGTGTTGCGGCGTGCTGGCCGGGCGGGAGCACGCACGGGCCGCGCAGTGGGAGCGCAGCGCCGTGAACGGCTATCAGCGGGCCTTCGGGCAGTTGGTCACCGCCGTGGGGGAGGTGGACAGCGCCCTGCAAAAGAGCCTCTACGCCACCTCGCCGGGCATGTCCGGGGCGATCTGTGCGGAGATCTTCGGCAAGAGCCTGAGCGCCAAGGCCGCCGTCAGCGCCCTGCCCTTCCAATGCCAGGAACTGGAGCGCACGGACGGCTTCCTCAGCCGGGTGGGGGACTACGCCTTCTCCCTCAGCCGGGGAGCCCTGGCCGGGCGGGCGCTGACGCCGGAGGAGCGGGAGACCCTGCGGGGCCTGTCCCAGGCGGCGGAGGTGCTGTCCCTGAACCTCAAGGAGCTGCAAAGCGGCATCCAGGACGGCAGCCTCAGTCTGACGGAGCTGTCCGGGGCGGGGGAGCAATTGGAGCAGGCCGGGGACGCCCGGCAGCTCTGGGTCGGGGACCAGCTGAGTCTCATCGAGCGGGAGTTCCCGGAGGTGCCCAGTCTGATCTATGACGGCCCCTTCTCCGAGCACCTGACGGGCCGCGCCCCCAGAGCCTTGGAGGGCCAGCCTGAGGTGGACGAAGACGCGGCCCGCCGGGCGGCGGCGGAGTTCCTGGGCCTGGTGCGCAGCCGGGTCTACGCCACCGGGGAGATCGCCGGGGACCTGCCCTGCTATGGCATGGCCGCCGACGACGAGGGTGGCACCGTTTACCTGAGCGTGACGAAACAGGGGGGACGGGTGCTGGGGATGCTGTCCTCCCGCCCCGTGGGCTACGAGGCCGTGGCCGAGGCCCAGGCCCTGGAGACCGCCCGGAACTTTCTGGCCGAGGCGGGCTACACCGACATGGCCGAGACCTATCACATGCGCCGCAACGGCGTGCTCACCGTCAACTATGCCTGGCGGCAGGGGGACGTGGTCTGCTACAGCGATCTGGTGAAGGTCTCCGTGGCCCTGGACAACGGGCGGGTCTGCGGCTTCGAGGCCCGGGGCTATCTCACCTGCCATACGCAGCGGGAGCTGCCGGAGGTGGCGGTGGACGCGGTCCAGGCGGCGGCGACGGTGCCGGAGGACCTGGAGATCCTGGCCGTCCAGACCGCGCTGGTGCCCTCCGACGGGCAGTATGAGACCCTCTGTCACGAGTTCAAATGCGCCGACGCGGAGGGGCGGCACTGTATCCTCTACGTCAACGTCCAGACCGGACAGCAGGAAAAGATTTTACTGCTGCTGGAGGACGAAACCGGGACGCTGACGCTGTAAAAAAACCCCGCCCCCGCTCCTGGTGTGTGGAGCGGGGGCGGGGTCACGGCTCATTCGTCGAGAAACAGCACGCCCAGCGTCTTCGGCCCACAGTGGGTGGACACGGTGCAGCCCGCATAGGTGTGATGCACCTCCCGCACGGGGATCAGGGCGCGCACCAGCGCCTCCAGCTCCCGCAGCAGGGCCGGGTCCACGCCGCCGGAGTCGGTAAGGAAGACGTGGCCGGGGCGGATGCGCTTTCCGGCCAGGCGCTCGGCGATGTATTCCCGGTAGACGCGGTCGATGTTGCCCCGGTATTTCTTATAGACATTCAGCTTCCCGCCGTGCATCTCCAGCGCGGGCTTGAGCTTCAGCAGATTGGCCCCCAGGGCGGCGAAGTTGCTGCAGCGCCCGCCCCGCCGCATGAACTCCAGCGTGTCCAGCACGAAACTGGTCTCCACCTTGTCCGTCATGCCCCGGAGGTGTTCGGCGATGGCGGCGGCGTCCATCCCACGGTCCCGGCACTCGGCGGCTTCGATGGCCAGCAGGCCCACGCCGGTGGAGAGCTGGCGGCTGTCCACCACATAGACCCCCTCCAGTTCCTCCGCGGCCAGCCGCGCCGTGTTGTAGGAGGCGGAAAGTTCGCTGCTGATGGTCAGATGCACCACCGGCCCGCCCGCGTCGCGCATCCCCCGGAAGAACTCCACATAGTCCTGTACGCTGGGGGCGCTGGTCTGGGGCAGGATGCCCTCCGCCCGGTAGCGGCGGTACATATCCTCCGGCGTGAAGTGGTCGCCGTCCAGGAAGGTCTCGTTCCCCAGCGTGATGGTCATGGGCTGGGTGCGGATGGAAAAGCGCCGCAGGAGCTCCCCGGAGAGGTCGCAGCTGCTGTCCGCGCTGATGAAGATGCGCTCGTTCATATGGTCTTCCTCCTGATTCTGCCCGGCTGAGCCCGGGACGGCGTCTTGGCGCCGTTCTGTCTGCTATTCTAGCGCCGATGGCGGAAAATGTAAAGAATAAGTTTTCCGCCCCCATCCCGCGCAGAGTTCACAATTCCTTCATCCATCCCGCCCCGGCAGCGCATATACTCTAAGATGAATCATACTCCGCGCCGGCAGGGGGGAGGGGGAGGGCAATGGAAAAGCTGAGCGTCAAAAAGCCCTTTACGGTGCTGGTGGCGGTGATCGCCGTCATCGCCCTGGGCGTGGTCAGCCTGACGAACATGGCCACGGACCTGCTGCCCCAGCTCAGCCTGCCCTATCTGATGGTGCTGACCACCTACCCCGGGGCCAGCCCTGAGCGGGTGGAGAGCGAGCTGACGGTGCCCATGGAGCAGGCCCTGGGCACGGTGAAGAATGTCACCTCCGTCTCCTCCGTCAGCGCGGAGAACTACGGCCTGGTCCAGCTGAGCCTGGCGGCGGATACGGACATGGACTCGGCCATGGTGAACGTCACTTCGGCGGTGAACCGGGTGGCCGCCGGACTGCCGGAGGACGCCGGGACCCCATCGGTCATCGAACTGAGTATGGATATGCTGGCCACCCTGTACATCGCCGTGGGCCGGGAGGACTATGACATCTATGAACTGAGCGAATATGTGGACCAGGAGATCATCCCCTATTTCCAGCGTCTGGACGGCGTGGCCAGCGTCACGGCGGTGGGCCTGGTGGAGCGCAGCGTCCTGGTGGAGCTGAACGGGGAGAAGATCGCGGAGCTGAACGGGCGCATCCTGGAGCGGGCCAACGGCGCGCTGGCCCAGGCCAGGGAGCGGCTGGACGCGGCCCGGACGGAGGTGCAGGCGGGGCTGGACGCCCTGGAGACCCAGGAGCGCCGCTTCGGCGAGACCCTGGCCTCCACCCTGTTCGCCCAGCTGAACGCCCCCTCCGAGGAACTCAGCGCCCGGCTGCGGAGCACCCTGGGGGAGCTGTCCGGGGCTTTGGACGCCCTGGACGGGGCCATGGACGGGGTGATGGACGGAATCGAAATGCCGGAGCTGGACGGGACGGGCCTGAGCGAGATCGTGTCGGAGCTGGAAGCGGCGGCCGCCGCCCTGAGCCCGGAGGCGGACACGCTGGAGGAGACCCTGGAGGACGCCCGGCTGCTGCTGGAGACGCTGCGGACCATCGCGGACACCCAGGAGGCCGCCCCCGGCGTGTCGGACCTGCGCACGGCCCTGGAGCGGGCCGAGCGGGCCAGGAGCGCGGCGGCGGCGGCCCTGCTGCGGGGCGACCTGGAGACCATGCGTCACGAACTGGAGACCTTTCGGGCCGCGACGGAGGAGGCCTCCCGCATGGTCCGGGACATGACCGGGGCGCTGCGGGAGAGCGCGGCGGAGCTTCCGGCCCTGCGGCAGCGCCTGGACTGGCTGCGGGCGGACTTCCGCCAGATCGCAAACGAGCTGAGCGCCGGCGGCGGCGCGGCCACGGCCTTCTCCCACCTGTCCAACGCCTACGGGCGCATCGTCGCCCTGAGCACGGAACTCTGGACCCTGCTGGACCAACTGGACGGTCTGGAGGCGGGCGCGCAGCTTTCCGACCAGACGGCGGGGCTGCGGGACCTGTTGACGGCGCTGGGGGAGCGCTCTGAGGAACTCCCGGCGCTGCTGGGGACCCTGGAGACCCTGCTGGCCCAGCTCACCCAGGGGCAGCTGGACGCGGCCCTGGCCTTCGGCGAGGCCTCCCGCCAGCTGGCCCAGGCCCAGAGCCAGCTCCAGAGCGCGGAGGCCCAGTACGAACAGGCCCGGGCCAAAGCGCTGGAGGGGGCCAACATGGACGCCCTGGTGAACGCCGCCACCCTCTCGAAACTCATCTACGCCCAGAACTTTTCCATGCCGGCGGGCTATGTGGCCGACGAACAGGGCCACAGCTGGCTGCTGCGGGTGGGGGAGGAGTACGAAAGCCGCGAGGACATCGCCGGGGCGCTGCTGGCGGACATCGACGGGGTCGGCCCGGTGCGCCTGACCGACATCGCCGACATCACGCTCATCGACAACGCCCTGGACAGCTACGCCCGCCTGAACGGGGAGGGCGGGATCATGCTATGCATCTACAAAGGCTCCACCGCCGGGACCAACGCGGTCAGCCGGAGCTGCCAGCAGGCCATGGAGGAGCTCCAACAGCGGGACGGCGCCCTCCGACTGGTCCGGCTGGTGGACCAGGGGAAATACATCACCATCATCATCAACAGCATCCTGAACAGTATGCTCCTGGGCGCGCTGCTGGCGGTGCTGGTGCTGGCTCTGTTCCTCCGGGACCTGCGGCCCACCTTCGTGGTGGCCCTGAGCATCCCCCTGAGCGTGCTGTTCGCGCTGGTGCTGATGTATTTCACCGGCCTGTCCCTGAACATGATGACCCTCTCCGGCCTGGCCCTGGGCATCGGGATGCTGGTGGACAACTCCATCGTGGTGCTGGAAAACATCGTCCGCCTGCGGGCCAGGGGCCTGGCAGCGCCCAGGGCGGCGGTGCAGGGGACGAAGCAGGTGGCCGGGGCCATCCTGGCCTCCACCCTCACCACCGTCAGCGTCTTTTTCCCCATCGTCTTCACCAGCGGCACCGTGCGGGATATGCTGCTGCCCCTGAGCCTGGCCGTGTCCTACTGCCTGGTGGCCTCCCTGCTGGTGGCCATGACGCTGATCCCCGCCTCCACCTCCACGCTGCTGCGCCGGGTGCAGCCCCGGCCCAACCGCCTGATGGAGCGGGTGCAGCGGCGCTATGGCCTCTGGCTGCGCTGGTGCCTGAAACACAAGGCCCTGCCCCTGCTGGGCAGCGTCGCCCTGCTGGTTCTGGCCCTGCTGCGGCTGCTCAGCATTGGCATCGTCATCCTCCCGGACTTCACCGGCGACAGTGTGAACGTGTCGATCACGGTGCCGGAGGACATGGAGCGCTCCGAGGCCTACCGCCGCGCCGATCAGGTGATGGAGCGTCTGCTGGAGCTGGAGGGCATCGACAGCGTGGGCATCATGGACAGCTCCAGCGTGGTGTCCTCCGTGGGCATCACCACCGGGGGCGGCGGGAGCTTTGGCAGCTTCGTCTGCTATGCCACCGTGCCGGAGGGCACGTCCTCCGGCACCCTGCGCCGCCTCTGCCGGGAGGCGGAGGAACGCTGCGCCGACC
This sequence comes from Oscillospiraceae bacterium, assembly GCA_017542425.1. Taxonomy (GTDB): domain Bacteria; phylum Bacillota; class Clostridia; order Oscillospirales; family Oscillospiraceae; genus RGIG7114. Next base: position 33,700 of record JAFXXH010000003.1, read on the forward strand.
TGGACTGCACCGTGACGGCCCAGACCTCCCAGATGATGGACTTCACCAGCTTCTCCGCCTCCGGCCTCTCCGTGGCCGTCAGCGGCGGAGACCTGGAGCGCCTGGCGGACATCGCCGCCCAGGTGGCGGACGTGATCCGCGGCGTGGAGGGCTTCGGCGCCGTCTCCGACGGCAGCGAGGACGCGGGGGACACCCTGCGGCTGCGGATCGACAAGGACAAGGCCATGGAGTACGGCCTGACCGTGGCTCAGATTTACGCGGAGATCGCCACGCGCTTGCAGACCAGCGTCCGCAGCACCACCATCACCGCCGACGGCCTGGACATGACCGTCACCGTCTCCGACGAGACCGACATGCTGACCAGGGAGAAGCTGCTGGAGCTGGAGTTCACCCCCGCCTCCCTGGGCGGGGAGGCTCTGGGCGAGGACTATGCCTTTTCCCAGGGCGGGGAAGGGGAGACCGAGACCGAACAGACCGCCACCCACCGCCTGGGCGAGTTTGCCCGCCTGGAGGAGACGAAATCGCCCAGCACCATCCGCCGCAGCGACCTGAGCCGGGAGATCACCGTCAGCGCAGAGACCCTGCCGGGCTACAACACCACGGTCCTGTCCCGCGCCCTGGCCCCGGCCCTGGAGGAACTGGCGGCGAACCTGCCCCACGGCTATTCCATCCATGTGGGCGGCGAGAGCGAACAGGTCAACGACATGATCTCCCAAATGGCGCTGCTGGCCCTGCTGGGCCTGCTGCTGATCTATCTCATCATGGTGGCACAGTTCCAGAGCCTCCTGAGCCCCTTCATCATCCTCTTCACCGTCCCCCTGGCCTTTACCGGCGGGATGCTGGCGCTGATTCTGGCCGGGCGGCAGCTGACCATGCTGGACATCATGGGCTTCCTGATCCTGATGGGTACGGTGGTGAACAACGGCATCGTCTTCGTGGACTACGCCAACCGGCTGCGCCTGGGCGGCCTGGAGAAGCGCGAAGCCCTAGTGGTCACGGGTCAGACCCGGATGCGCCCGATCCTGATGACCACCCTGACCACCATCCTGGCCATGGCCATGCTGATCTTTGGGGACGACATGGGCAGCGAGCTGGGCGGCAGCATGGCCATCGTCATCACCGGCGGTCTGCTCTACGCCACGCTGATGACCCTCTTCATCATCCCCATCCTCTACGACATCCTCTACCGCCGCCAGCCCCATGTGGTGGACGTGGGGGAGGATTTGGACGAGGAACAGGACGACGCGGCGGAGTACCTGGCCGGCAGGCAACAGGAAAGCTGAACATGAAACAGCGGAAGACCGAAAAAACCTTCCGCTGTTTCATTGCTATACCGCTCCAAATCCTTCCTCCAGCGGGGAAAGGGCACGGGAATGGGCGTTGTGATCTGTAGGGGCCGGCGTCCCCGACGGCCCCGCAGCATCCTCCGAAGCTTTGATTTCACCTCCGGCGAATCCGCATACGCCCCGTAGGGAACGCCGTCCCCGGCACGCCGCGCAGCAGCACCGAATTCAATTGCCCACCTGTGGCGAAACCGCACCCGTCCGCCTGTAGGGAAAGGGCTTGCCCTTTCCGCGCAGCAGCACCCACGACATGGAACGACGTCGGGCGAATCCGCACCCGCTTGCGAATTCGCCCGACGTTTTATAAATCCGAGGTGTTGCTGCCGGGGCGTCGGGACGCCGCCCCCTACAAGGTCGCTGTGGGTTCGTCCTTTCCTTCCCCCAGCGGGGGAAGGTGGCATCCGCCGATCCCCCGCGAGGCGGATGACGGAAGAGGGAGAACGTGACCGCTAGCAAACGGCAAAAAACGTTGCATCTTCCCACGGCTGCGGTCATTTTCACATGGCGGTCCCGTCACGTTCTCTCTCCTGCCGCCCTTGTGGACGGCACCCTCCCCCGCTGGGGGAGGGACCGGGAGAGGGCACCTTGGATGACCGCCAACTCCCCGGCGAATCCGCACGCACCCTGTAGGGCGTGCCGACCCGGCACGCCGCGCAGCAGCACCGAATTCAATTGCCTACCTGCGGCGAATCCGCACCCGCCCTCCTGTAGGGAAAGGGCTTGCCCTTTCCGCGCAGCAGCAGCCACGACATGGAACGACGTCGGGCAAATCCGCAACACGTTTGCGAATTCGCCCGACGTTTTCCGAAAACCGGGGGATTGCTGCGCGGAACGCCGAGGACGGCGTTCCCTACAGAGAGGTGTGTGCAAATTCGCCGGATGTTTGGCAAAAACCGGGGTGCTGCTGTCGGCGCGCCGGACAAGAGCGCCGCGGCAAACTCACTTCCCCCGCAGCGCCCGCATGGCGTTCAGCACCGACAGCACGCAAACCCCCACGTCCGCAAAGGACGCCATCCACATGGTAGCGCCTCCCGCCACCGCCAGGGCCAGCACCGCCAGCTTCACCGCCAGGGCGAAGACGATGTTCTCCCGGACGATTCTGCCCGTCCGCCGGGCGATGCGCAGGGCCTCGGGCAGCTTGCCGGGGCGGTCGTCCATCAGCACCAGGTCGGCGGCCTCCATGGCCGCGTCGGCGCCCAGCGCGCCCATGGCCGCACCCACGTCGGCCCGCGCCAGGGCCGGGGCGTCGTTGATTCCGTCGCCCACATAGAGCAGCGTTCCCCGGCGGGGCTGGGCCAGCAGCCGTTCCAGCTCCCGCAGCTTGTCGGCGGGCAGCAGCTCGGCGCAGGTCTCGTCGATGTTCAGCTCCGCCGCCACGGCCTCCGCCGCCGCCTTGCGGTCCCCGCTGAGCATCACGGTTTTGCGCACGCCCAGGGCCCGCAGCTGCTGCAAAGCCTCATGCGCGTCGGGCTTCACCGCGTCGGCCACCACCAGGCTGCCCAGATAGCGCCCCTCTTCCGCCACATGGACTACGCTGCCCGCCTCCGCCGGAATGGCGCAGAGGACGCCGTGTTCCTGCATCAGCGCCGGCGTGCCGGCCAGAACCTGTTTGCCGTCCACCGTGGCGCTGATCCCCCGCCCGGCGGTCTCGCCCGCGTCCCGAACCCGTTCCACGGCGGGGACCGCCTCGGCCCCATCCGGGCGGCGCTCCGTCCAGTAGCGCCGCAGCGCGGCGGCGATGGGGTGGTCGCTGTACGCCTCCGCCAGCGCCGCAGTCTCCGCCAGTTCAGCCGCGCCCGTCTCCCCGGCGGGGTGGACGGCCACGACCCGAAAGCTGCCGTTGGTCAGAGTGCCGGTCTTGTCAAACACCGCCGTGTCCACACGGGACAAAGCCTCCAGATAACTGCCGCCTTTGACCAGAATGCCCCGGCGGCTGGCCCCGCCGATGCCCCCCAGGGTGGCCAGGGGGATGCTGATGAGCAGGGCGCAGGGGCAGCTTGTGACCAGGAAGATCAGCGCCCGGTGGACCCAGGCGGCCCAGTCTCCGGTGACGAGGCCACCGATCAGCGCCAGGGCCAGGGCCGTGCAGACCACCACCGGCGTATACCAGGCGGCGAAGCGGGTGATGAAGGTCTCGCTGCGGGACTTGTTGGCGGCGGACTCCTCCACCAGCTCCAGGATGCGGCTGACCGTGCTCTCGCCGTACTCCTTCGTCACCCGCAGCCGCAGCAGCCCGTGCAGGTTCACGCAGCCGGACAGCACCGCGTCCCCCGGCCCGGCCTTCCGGGGCAGACTTTCCCCAGTGAGGGCGGCGGTGTCCAGCGCGCTTTCGCCCTCCAGGACCAGCCCGTCCAGCGGCACCCGCTCCCCCGGCTTCACCAGAATCTCGTCGCCCACGGCCAGGTCTTCCGGGTCGCACTGGACAAGCTGTCCGTCCCGCTCCACGTTGGCGTAGTCGGGCCGGATGTCCATCAGCGCGGCGATGCTCCGCCGGGATTTTCCCACGGCCAGATGCTCCAGCAGCTCGCCGATCTGGAACAGCAGCATGACAAACACCGCCTCCGGGTACTCCCCGATGGCGAAAGCGCCCAGGGTGGCCACGCTCATCAGGAACTTCTCGTCGAAGACGTTCCCCCGCAGGATGTTCCGCGCCGCGCTCCACAGCACGTCATAGCCCGCCAGACCGTAGGGCAGGAGAAAGGCCAGGCCCCTCCAGGGGCCCTCCAGCGGCAGGAGCCAGGCCAGCACCAGCAGCCCGGCACTCAGCGGGATGCGCCACAGCAGGCGCTTTTGCTTGCCCTTCATCCCGTCCGCCCCCTCTCAGCCCAGCAGCTCGAAGTCCGCGTCCACCCGCTTGCAGGTCTTCACGATGTCGGGCAGCAGCGCCGCCGGGTCCTCGGCCTCAACCGTCAGCTTCTGGGTCAGATAGCTGACCGTGGCCCGCTGGATGCCCGCCAGCTTCTGAAGGGCGCTTTCCATTTTGGCCGCGCAGTTGGCGCAGTCCACCTCGATGCGATAAATCTTCTTCATCTCGTATATCCTCCCATCTCAATGAGACTCTTCCAGATGCTCCTTGGCCATGCCGATGATGGTCTCCACATGCCCGTCGGCCAGGGAATAGCAGACCGTCTTCCCAGTCCGCCGGGAGCGGATCAGCCGGGCCTGGCGCAGCACCTTCAGCTGGTAACTGACGGCGGGCTGGCTCAGCCCCAGCACCCCCGCGATGTCGCAGACGCAGAGGGGCGCACGGCTCAGAAGATAGAGAATGCGGATGCGCGTGGAGTCCCCAAAGGTCTTAAAGAGTTCCGCCATGTCGCTGAGTTCCGTCTCGTCCGGCATCTCCTGCCGCGCCAGCGCCGCAGCGGAGTGGTCATGCTGTCCCGCACACACAGGCAGCAGCTCCCATTCATCCATCCGTCCTCGCCTCCGTCTCTTCGATATATAAACAATCGTTTATATGTTAAGCCAATCATATACCCCGCCGCAGCCCCTGTCAAGCCCCCGGCGGGGAAAAGTGAAAAGAAAGAGGCTGGACCCCCGTAGGGGATGGCGTCCCCGACATCCCCGCAGCAACACCGCAGTCCAGCTCCAACCCCCGGCGAATCCGCAAGTGCTCGGTAGGGAACGCCGTCCCCGGCGTTCCGCGCAGCAACACAGAACCGAAGCAACCCGTCAGGCGAATCCGCACATCCCCCGTAGGGCGTGCCGACCCGGCACGCCGCCAGCGCCGCCAAATCAAAGCCACGACCCACCAAAAACCAAAAAATCGGAGCAGCCCGAACGGCTGCTCCATCTTCATCCACCTGTCATTTCCCCACGCAAAACCGCGCAAAGATCTGTTCCGTCACGTCCGCCCGGACGCTTCTTCCACTCAGTTCCCCCAAAGCCCCCATGGCCGCTTCCACCTCGGTCAGCACGGCGTCGGGGGGGAAGCCCTGCTCTATGGCCTCCCGGGCGGCGGCCACGCTCTCCCTGGCCCGGCCCACGGCCTCTGCCTGGCGGGCGATGGTGAGGATCTCCCCGGCGACCCGGGTTTCCGGCGGGGGCAGCAGCTTCTCCACCGCCTCCGTCAGCGCGTCCAGCCCCGCCCCGGTCTTCGCCGAGAGGGGCAGAGCGCGCCCGGCCTCAGCCTCCGGCCAGACAGCCTGGGGCAGGTCGCATTTGCTTCGGAGCAGGAGGGTGGGCGCGGCGGCCTCCGCTTCCGAGAGCAGGGCGGCGTCTTCCTCCGTGAAAGGCCCGCTCCCGTCGCAGAGCAGCAGCACCAGCTCCGCCTCCGCCATGGCCGCCCGGCTGCGTTCCACGCCGATGCGCTCCACCGCGTCGGCGGTCTCCCGCAGTCCGGCGGTGTCGATGAGCCGCAGCAGCGTCCCTCCCAGCTGGCAGCGCTCGGCAATGGTGTCCCGGGTGGTGCCGGGGACCTCGGTGACGATGGCTCGCTCATAGCCCAGCAGGGCGTTCAGCAGGGAACTCTTTCCGGCGTTGGGCCGCCCCACAATGGCCGTGGGGACCCCGCCGGAGATCACGTTCCTGCGCCCGAAGCTGGCCTCCAGCCGGGCAAGCTCCGTCTCGGCATTTCTGAGCGACGATGCGTAGGCGGAGAGGGTGAAGTCCTCCACGTCCTCGTCGGGGAAGTCCACCACCGCATGATAGTGGCTGGAGATCTCCCGCAGGGCCTCATAGATGGCGTCGGTCCGGCGGAGAATGGCCCCGCCCAGCTGCCCCGCCGCGTTCCGGGCGGCCAGCGCGCTTTCGGCGTGGATCAGGTCGATGACCGCCTCCGCCTGCACCAGGTCCATGCGCCCGTTCAGAAAGGCGCGCCTGGTGAACTCTCCCGCCCCGGCCTGCCGCGCCCCGGCGGCAAACAGCGCCTCCAGGCCCAGCCGCAGCACCATGGGGGAGCCGTGGCACTGGAACTCGGCGCAGTCCTCGCCTGTGTAGCTGTGTGGTCCCCGGGAGACGGTGCAGAGGCAGAGGTCCAGGGTTTCGCCGCGCTGGTCCACCAGCGCGCCGTAGACCAGCTCCCGGTCGGGCCGCTGCCCCATGGGCGCGCCCCGGAAGGGCCGGAACACCCGCTCCGCCAGCGCCAGCGCCCCGTCGCCGGAGAGCCGGAGAATGCCGATGCCCGCCGGGACAAGCCCGGTGGCAATGGCCGCAATGGGTTCAGACATGGGAAATACCTCGCTGTGCCATGGAGATGATACCGCGCTCAGACGGCTTCGGACGCGCCCTCGACGGGCGGCTCCGTCTCGTCCACGGGCGCTGCTGTTTCCTCCACAGGAGGCTCGGCTTCGTCCACGGGAGGCGTCGATTCCACCACTGGAGGCTCGGTTTCATCGACCGGAGCTTCGCTTTCCTCCACCGGGGCCTCGGTTTCCTCTACGGGAGGTTCGGTTTCCGCCACGGGCGGCTCCATGTCGAAGCGCACCCGCGCCTCGGGGTCGAACATCCGGTTCAGAATGGCCGCCACTTCCGCCCGGGAGACGGTGCTCTCCGGGTCAAAGGCGTGGGCGGTGTGGACGCCGTCGGCGGTGTAACCGGCCAGGATGCCCGCCCGGTAAAAGGCATAGATCGCCGCCGCACCCGGGTCGTCCGCCGCCACGTCGGGGATGGCCCCGGCGGGAATGGTGTTGACCGCCTCGCCGTCCATGGGCATGGCCCGGGAGAACAGCTCCACGAAGCCGCGCCGGTCCACGGTGGCGTCATAGTCCTCCGGTTCCTCGGTGAGGATGCCGGTCTCCAGCGCATAGTCGGCGTAGCTGCGGTACCAGGGCGCGCCGTTGGCTCCGTTGCGGAGGCTGACGGCCCCCTCGGCCTTGAGCTGGCGCATACAGGCGGCCAGCTTGACGCACTGGGCCAGGGTCAGGGTCCCGCCGGGGGCGTAGCGGTTGGCGTCCATGCCGTTCACCAGCCCGCGCCGGAAGGCCTGGACCACGTCGGAGAAGAACCAGTCGCTTTCGCGCACGTCTTCAAAGGGACTGCCCTCTCCCAGGGCGGCGGTGGCGGAGACCAGGATCACGGCCCACTGGGGCACGTCCCCCCAGGCGCTGTCCCCGGCCAGGACGTAGCGATGGGCACCCCAGCCCACGCCGTCCCGGAAGGCGGCCCCCTCGGTCACGTCGATCAGTTCGCCGTTCACGGCTTTCAGCCGGATCGTGCCCTGGAGTACCGTGATCTGTTCGCCGGGGTGGAGGCTCAGGCTCTGGGGGGCGCTGAGGGTCAGCAGCCGCAGGCCCCGGCGCTGCTGGCGCAGCTCCAGCATCCGGGCGGCGGCAGCCTCGGCGCAACGGGCGCGGAACTGGGGCAGCACGTTCTCCTGGATGTAGCTGCGGGTGAGAAAAGGGTCCTGGCGGCTGCCCGCCGTGGCGGAGGCCGCTCCGCTCAGCAACAGGGTGCTCAGCAGCGCCGCCGTCCCCCGCCGCAGGGCAAGGCGCAGACCGCCGTGCGAAGTGTGGTGCCGGTGAAACATGGAAATACGCAAGGGAAATGCCTCCTCTGCCCAGCGAAGGGCGCAGTAGATGAATGGTTCCGCTCAGGCGGAAGCGCTGTTGCTCAGGTGGTAGCCCAGCCGGAGCAGGGATTCGGAGAAGTGGATGCTCTCGATGATCACGTCGCTGTCCCCGGGGCTGAGCTCGCATTCGGTGAAGTTCCAAATGGCGCGGATGCCTCCGGCGATCAGCGTGTCCACCGCCCGCTGTGCCCCGGCGCGGTTGGTGGACAGCACGGCCACGTGGATGCCGTTGCTGCGGATGAAGTCCTCCATCTCGCTGCAATCCAGCACCGGCACGCCGCAGATGTTCTCACCGATGAGATCATGGCGGATGTCGAAGGCCGCCCGGAGTTTGAAGCCGTAGCTTTCAAAGTCGAAGTTTTCCAGCAGGCTCTGGCCGATCTTGCCCGTGCCCACCAGGACCATCTGAAAGCCCCGGTTCACGCCCAGGATGGAGGCAACCTCGTCCCGCAGGGTCTTGACGTTGTATCCGTAGCCCTGCTGGCCGAAGCCGCCGAAGCAGGCGAAATCCTGGCGGATCTGGCTGGGAGTCAGCCGCATCCGGGCGCCCAGTTCGCCGGAAGAGATGCGGTGGATCCCCTCCTTCTGGAGTTCTGTGAGGGTTCTGAGGTAGCGCGGCATTCGTTGGATGACGTTTTTTGAAATGTATGGCTTTTTCAAGCGTGGACCCCCCTCTCGTGATTGTTTTAACAGGAAAAACAATATACAAATTTTAGATATTCTATCATGTCAAATTACAATGCGCAAGGGGGTTTTTCGACTTTCTGCGACGAATGCTGCTCCGCGCCCGGCTTCGCTCTTGCCTCCGGGGGGCGGGGGGTGCTATAATGCAGCGGAAAAAGACGGAGAAAAGGGGGGGGAGCGCGATGGGCAAAGCGGAACAGGCGCCGGCGCGTCTGGAGGGCCTGGCGGCGCGGCTGCTGCCCTGGTTTGAGACCCACGCCCGGGCCCTCCCCTGGCGGGCCGACCGGGAGCCGTATCACGTCTGGCTGTCGGAAATCATGCTGCAACAGACCCGCGTGGAGGCCGTGCGGGGCTACTACGCCCGCTTTCTGGCGGCGCTGCCGGACATCCCGGCCCTGGCGGCGGCGGAGGAAGGGCAGCTGCACAAGCTCTGGGAGGGCCTGGGCTACTACAGCCGCGTCCGCAATTTGCACCGGGCGGCAGTCGAGATTATGGAACGGCACGGCGGGGTTTTCCCCTCGGACTACGCCGCCATCCGCGCCCTGCCGGGGGTGGGGGACTACACGGCGGGGGCGGTGGCCAGCATCTGTTTTGAGCAGCCCACTCCGGCGGTGGACGGCAACGTGCTGCGGGTCATGAGCCGCCTGACCGGGGATCGCCGCTGTGTGGATGAGGCGGCCACCCGACGGGCCTGGCGGGAGACCCTGGCGGCCCTTTATCCTCCCGGGCGCTGCGGGGACTTCACCCAGGCGCTGATGGAGCTGGGGGCCACGGTCTGCCTGCCCAACGGCGCGCCGGACTGCGCCGATTGTCCCCTGGCCGGGGGCTGCGCATCGGCGGGGGGCGGCTGGCGGGAGCTTCCGGTCCGGGCCAAGAAGCGGGCGCGGCGGCGGGAGACCCTGACGGTGTTCCTCCTGCGCTGCGGCGAGCGCTGGGCGCTCCGCCGCCGCCCGGAGCGGGGCCTGCTGGCCGGGCTTTGGGAGTGGCCCAACGTCCCCGGCGCGCTGAACGCTCAGGCGGCGCTGGATCAGGCCGCAGCCTGGGGGACCGCCCCCTGCGCGCTGGAGCGGGAGCGGCAAATGGAGCATATCTTCACCCATGTGGAGTGGGAGATGCGCGGGATGTACATCCGCTGCCGGGAGACGCCGGACAGCTTCACCTGGGTGACGGGGGAGGAGTTGGAGCGGGACTGCGCCCTGCCCACCGCCTTTCGCAAGTTTTGGGACGCAGAGACAGGGGAGGGGGGCTGACTCAGCCCCCCTCCACGCACAGTTTCACGCTTCCGTCTTCCACCCGCAGGGCCGCGCAGCCGCCGGGTTTCAGCGTTCCGGCCAGCAGGGCCTCCGCCGCCGCGTCCTCCACCTGGGCGCGCAGCACGCGGCGGAGGGGGCGCGCACCGTTTTCCGGGTCATAGCCCGCCTGGGCCAGCAGTTCCAGGGCCGCGTCGGTCCAGGACAGCACCACCCCCAGACCCTCCAGCCGCCCGGCCGTCTCCCGCAGCATGGTCTCGGCGATGCGCGCCACGTCCCGCAGCGCCAGCGCACGGAAGACGACGATCTCATCCACCCGGTTCAGAAACTCCGGGCGGAAGCGGCGGCGCAGGGCGCGCAGGACCCGGTCCCGGCGGCGGGCCTCCCGGACCGCCGCGTCCGGCGCGGCCCCGGCGTCGAAGCCCAGACGCTGCTCGGCCTCGGCTCCCAGGTTGCCGGTCATGACCACCAGGGTGTTTTTGAAGTCTGCCCGCCGCCCCTGGGCGTCGGTCAGGCAGCCCTCGTCCAGAATTTGCAGCAGCAGGTCGGAAAAGCTCTCGTGGGCCTTTTCCAGCTCATCGAAAAGCACCACGCTGTAGGGTTTCCGGCGCAGCTGCTCGGTGAGTTGGCCCCCCTCGTCGTAGCCCACATAGCCCGGCGGCGCGCCCAGGAGGCGGCTGACCGCGTGCTTTTCCGTCAGTTCGCTCATGTCCAGGCGGATCAGGGCGTTCTCGTCCCCGAAGACGGCCTCGGCCAGGGCCTTGCACAGTTCGGTCTTCCCCACGCCGGTGGGGCCCAGCAGGAGGAAGCTGCCGATGGGCCGCCGGGGGTCCCGGAGTCCCACCCGCCCCCGGCGGATGGCCCGGGCCACGGCGGCCACGGCCTCGTCCTGGCCCACGATCCGGCGGCGCAGGGTCTCCTCCAGCTGCCGGAGCCGCAGGGTCTCCCCGGCGCTGAGGCTGGTGACGGGCACCCCGGTCCAGGCGCTGACCACGGCGGCCACATCCTCCGCTGTCACCGCCCCCCGCCGGGCCGTCTGCTCCGCGTCCCATTGGCGCTGCAGCCGCTCCAGCTCGTCTCGCTGGCGCTGCTCCTGATCCCGGAGCTGGGCTGCCCGCTCGTAGTCCTGGGCGTGCAGGGCCTCGTCCAGCTCGACGAACAGGGCGTCCAGCTCCCCCTCCGCCGCTTTCATGGCCTCCGGCGGCGTCAGCGCCTCCAGGCGCACGGCGGAGGCGGCCTCGTCGATCAGGTCGATGGCCTTGTCCGGCAGAAAGCGCTCGGGGAGATAGCGGACGGAGAGGCGCACCGCCGCCTCGATGGCCTCGTCGGTGATGTGCAGGGCGTGGTGGGCCTCGTAGTGGCCCCGCAGCCCCCGGAGCATGGCGGCGCTCTCCTCCGGCGCGGGTTCCTCCACCCGCACGGGCTGGAAGCGCCGCTCCAGGGCCGCGTCCTTCTCGATGCGCTTGCGGTATTCCTCCAGCGTGGTGGCCCCGATGAGCTGCAATTCCCCCCGGGAGAGGGCGGGCTTGAACAGGTTGGCCGCGTCCAGCGCCCCTTCCGCC
>JAFXXH010000031.1 GCA_017542425.1 Oscillospiraceae bacterium
GGCTACGAGGTGGTGCTGGTGAACTCCAACCCCGCCACCATCATGACCGACACCTCCATCGCCGACAAGGTCTATATGGAGCCGCTGACCCTGGAATATGTGGCCCGCATCCTGCGCCGGGAGCGCCCGGACGCCATCATCCCCGGCCTGGGCGGGCAGACGGGCCTGAACCTGGCCATGGCCCTGGAGAAGAACGGCATTCTGAACGAGTGCCGGGTGGAGCTGCTGGGTACCCCCTCGGCCAGCATCGAAATGGCGGAGGACCGGGAGCAGTTCAAAGAACTGTGCCAGCGCATCGGCGAGCCGGTCATCCCCAGCGAGATCACCTACTCCGTGGAGGAGGCCAAGGCGGCGGCAGAGCGCATCGGCTATCCCGTGGTGCTGCGCCCGGCCTTCACCCTGGGCGGCACCGGCGGCGGCTTTGCCAACGATGAAGCCGAGCTGGAGGAAGTGGCCATGCACGGCTTTGCCCTCTCCCCGGTCCATCAGGTGCTGGTGGAAAAGAGCGTCCGGGGCTACAAGGAGATCGAGTTCGAGGTCATGCGGGACGGGACGGACCGGGCCATCACCATCTGCGGGATGGAGAACGTGGACCCGGTGGGCGTCCACACCGGCGACAGCGTCGTGGTGGCCCCGATTTTGAGCCTCAGCCAGGCCGACCTGGACATGCTGAACGCTTCCGCTTTGAAGCTGATCCGCGCCCTGGGGGTCTGCGGCGGCTGCAACGTGCAGTTCGCCCTGAACCCGGAGCGCAGCGAGTATTATCTGATCGAAGTCAACCCCCGGGTCTCCCGCTCCTCCGCCCTGGCCAGCAAGGCCAGCGGCTACCCCATCGCCCGGGTGACGGCCAAGGTGGCCGTGGGCATGACCCTGGAGGAGATCCCCGTGGCCGGGGGGAATGCTGCCATGGAGCCCTCCTTAGACTACATCGTGGCGAAATTCCCCCGCTTCCCCTTTGACAAATTCGCGGGCGCGCCCAACACCCTGGGCACCCAGATGAAGGCCACCGGCGAGGTCATGGGCATCGGCAGCACCTTGGCGGAGAGCTTCCTGAAATCCGTTCGCAGCCTGGAGACCGGCGTCTGCCACCTGTACAGCCCGAAATTCGAGTCCATGCCCGACGAAGCCATTCTGGACTACCTGCGGGAGTACCGGGACGACGGCATTTTCGCCGTGACGGAACTGCTGCGCCGGGACCACACGATCGAGGAACTGCACCGGGTCACCATGATCACCGAGACCTTCCTGGACTGCCTGTCCGAGATCGTGGAGATGGAGCGCATCCTGCAAAGCCGTCCGGGGGACGAGCGGGCGCTGCTGGCGGCCAAGACCATGGGCTTTTCCGACAAGTTCATCGCCAAGCTCTGGGAGCGGGACGAGCTGGACGTCTACCGTCAGCGCAAGGCCGCGGGCCTGACTCCCGTGTTCCGCATGGTGGACACCCTGCATACCGGGAAATACATCGCCTATCTCTACTCCAGCTATCTGCACCTGCTGGACCCGGAGCTGAAAAACGAGAGCCGCCTGACGGACAAAAAGAAGATCGTGGTCCTGGGGGCCGGCCCCATCCGCATCGGCCAGGGCGTGGAGTTCGATTACTCCACCGTCCACGCGGTCCAGACCATCCGCCGGGCGGGCTACGAGGCGATCATCATCAACAACAACCCGGAGACCGTCTCCACGGACTATACCACGGCGGACAAGCTCTACTTCGAGCCGCTGACGCCGGAGGACGTGATGGCGATCCTGGACTACGAGCAGCCCGAGGGCGTCATCGCCTCCCTGGGCGGCCAGACTGCCATCAACCTGGCACGGCCCCTGATGGAGCGGGGCGTGCGGATCATCGGCACCGACGTGGAGGCCATCGACCGGGCGGAGGACCGGGACCAGTTTGAAAAGCTGCTGCTGAAGCTGGGCATCCCCCAGCCCAAGGGCGCCGCCGTCACCAACATCGAAGACGGCGTCCGCGCCGCCGAGGAGATTGGCTACCCCGTGCTGGTTCGCCCCTCCTTTGTGCTGGGCGGTCGGGCCATGGAGATCGTGGCGGACGAGGCCATGCTGCGGCGCTACCTCAAGACCGCCGTGGAGATCGACGAGGACAAGCCGGTGCTGGTGGACAAGTACCTGGCGGGCCGCGAGGTGGAGGTGGACGCCATTTGCGACGGCCAGGACGTGTTCGTACCGGGTATCATGGAACTGGTAGAGCGCACCGGCGTCCACTCCGGCGACTCCATCAGCGTCTATCCCGCCTTCTCCATCTCCGACAAAGTGAAGGGCACCATCCTGACCTACGCGAAAAAGCTGGGCCTGGGCGTGGGCATCAAAGGACTCTACAACATCCAGTTCATCGTGGACAGGCAGGACAATGTCTATATCATCGAGGTCAACCCCCGCTCCAGCCGCACCGTGCCCTTCCTGAGCAAGGCCACGGGCTGGTCTCTGGCGGACATCGCCACGGAGGTGATTCTGGGCCGCAGCCTCAAAGAACAGGGCATCTTCGCCCTGTACCCGGAGGAGAAAAAGCGCTGGCACGTCAAGACCCCGGTCTTCTCCTTCGCCAAGCTGCGGGGCCTGGACGCCTATCTCAGCCCGGAGATGAAGAGCACCGGCGAGGCCATCGGCTATGACGACAAGCTCTACCGCGCCATGTTCAAGAGCCTCCAGGCGGCGGGCATGAAGCTCCGGGGCTACGGCACCGTGCTGGTGACCATCGCGTCTGAGGACAAGGCCGAGGCCCTGCCCCTGGTCCGGCGCTTCTACGATATGGGCTTCAACATCGAGGCCACGGCGGGCACGGCGGCCTTTCTCCGGGAGCATGGCATCCGCACCCGGATTCGGGGCAAGCTCAGCGAGGGCAGCCAGGAAATTCTGGAATCCATTCGGGCGGGCTACGTCAGCTATGTGGTGAACACCCGGACCATCACCTCCGGCACCCACTACCACGACGGCGAGGCGATCCGCCGCTGCGCCGTGGAAAACGGCGTCACCATGTTCACCAGCCTGGACACCGTGCGCATCGTCCTGGACGTGCTGGAGGAGATGACCCTCCCCATCAGCACCATCGACAGCTGAGAAGCCATGAAACAGGTAACTTTTGAGATCGTTTCCAACCGCCCCATCGCCCGGGACATCTACGACCTGCGCCTTTCCGGGGACGCCTCCGCCATCACCGCCCCCGGCCAGTTTGTAAACCTCCGGCTTCCCGGCTTCTATCTGCGCCGCCCCATCTCCGTCTGCGACTGGGGGGAGGGCTGGCTGCGCCTGGTCTACAAGGTCCAGGGCAAAGGCACCGCCGCGCTGAGCGCGTATCCGGCGGGCGCGGCGCTGGACGCCCTGACGGGGCTGGGGAACGGCTACGACCTGCCCCGCTGCGGAGCTCGCCCCCTGCTGGTGGGCGGGGGCGTGGGCGTTCCGCCCCTCCTGGGCCTGGCGAAATGCCTGACGGCCCAGGGGAAAAGCCCCTGCGCGGTGCTGGGCTTCAACACGGCGGCGGAGGCGATTTTGACGGAGGACTTCGCGGCCCTGGCCGTCCCGGTGACCCTCTGCACGGCGGACGGCTCCGCCGGGCTGCGCGGCCTGGTGATGGACGGCATGGACCGGGTGGAAGATTACAGCCACGTCTGCGCCTGCGGCCCGGAGGCCATGCTGCGTGCCGTATCCGCCAAGTGCGCCACCGGCGGGCAGTTCAGCCTGGAGGAGCGAATGGGCTGCGGCTTCGGAGCCTGCATGGGCTGCAGCTGCCAGACCAAAAGCGGCCCGAAGCGCATCTGCCGGGAGGGGCCGGTGCTGAACAAGGAGGAACTCCTATGGTGAGGTACACGCATGTGACGCTCTGCGGCGTGGAGCTGGACAACCCGGTGATCCCCGCCAGCGGCTGTTTCGGCTACGGCTACGAATTCGCCGAGCTGTACGATATCAACTGCCTGGGCAGCTTTTCCTGCAAGGGCACAACCTTGGCCCCCCGCTTCGGCAACCCCAGCCCCCGCATCGCGGAGTACACCGGCGGGATGCTGAACGCCGTGGGCCTGCAAAACCCCGGCGCGGACGCGGTGGTGGCGGAGGAACTGCCCAGGCTGGCAAAGGTCTTCCGCAAGCCGATTCTGGCCAACATCAGCGGCTTTTCCCTGGAGGAATACAGGGCCGTGGCGGAAAAGCTGGCCCCCTGTCCCCAGGTGGGCTGGCTGGAGGTGAACATCTCCTGCCCCAACGTCCACGGCGGCGGCATGAGCTTCGGCACCGACCCGCGCCAGGCCGCTGCGGTGACGGCGGCGGTGCGGGCTGTGACGGACAAGCCGGTGCTGGTGAAGCTCAGCCCCAACGTGACGGACATCACCGCCATTGCACGTGCCTGCGCGGACGCGGGAGCCGACGGCCTCAGCCTGATCAACACCCTGCTGGGGATGCGCATCGACCTGCGCCGCCGCCGCCCCATCCTGGCCAACGGCACGGGCGGCATGAGCGGCCCCGGCGTCTTCCCCCTGGCCCTGCGGATGGTTTGGCAGGTCAGCCAGGCGGTGGACCTGCCCGTGGTGGGCATGGGCGGGGTCTCCAGCGCGGAGGACGTGATCGAGATGCTGCTGGCCGGGGCCACGGCGGTGCAGGTGGGGGCTGCCAATCTGGCGGACCCCTATGCCTGCCGGGACATCGTGGCGGCCCTGCCGGTGGCCATGGAACGCTATGGCATCGAGAGCCTGAGAGACATCATAGGAGGCGCACATGGGTAAAGATGTGATCATCGCCTGCGATTTCCCCGGACGGGAGCAGGTTTTGGACTTTTTGCAGCGGTTCGAGGGGGAGGCGCGCAAGCCCTTCCTCAAGATCGGCATGGAGCTTTTTTACAGCGCCGGGCCTGACATCGTGCGGGAGCTGAAGGACCGGGATTACCGCATCTTTCTGGACCTGAAACTGCACGACATCCCCAACACCGTGCGCGCCGCCATGCGGGTGCTGTCCGGCCTGGGGGCGGACGTCTGCAACCTCCACGCGGCGGGGACCATCCCCATGATGGAGGCAGCCCTGGAGGGCCTGACGCGGCCCGACGGCACGCGCCCGCTGCTCCTGGCCGTGACCCAGCTCACCAGCACGGATCAGATGCATCTGGAGCGGGACCTCTGGATTCGGGAGGAGATGGAGGAAGTCATTCTGCACTACGCGGAAAACGCCAGCCTGGCGGGGCTGGACGGGGTGGTCTGCTCGCCCCTGGAGGCCCCGGCGGTCCACAAGCGCTGCGGGACGGACTTCCTGACCGTGACGCCCGGCGTCCGCTTCGCGGATAGCGCCGCCGACGACCAGCGCCGCGTCACCACCCCCGCCCGGGCCAGGGAACTGGGCAGCGACTACATCGTGGTGGGCAGACCCATCACGGGAGCCGCCGACCCGGTGTCAGCCTGGCGGCGCTGCCTGACGGAATTTGTCGATACATAACAAAATGCAGGGGAGAGAGAAGATGGAGCTGAACAAACGCATCGCAGGGCATTTGCTGAAAATCCAGGCCGTGTTCTTCCGCCCGGAGGAACCCTTCACCTGGGCCAGCGGCATCCAAAGCCCGGTCTACTGCGACAACCGCCTGACCCTGTCCGACCCGGCGGTGCGGACGGACGTGGAGGAAGGGCTGCGCAGTCTGATCGAGACCCACTACCCGGCGGCGGAGGCGCTGATGGGCACCTCCACGGCGGGCATCGCCCACGCCGCCATCACCGCCCATCTGATGGGCCTGCCCATGGGCTACGTCCGCGCCGGGGCCAAGGACCACGGGCGGCGCAACCAGATCGAGGGGCGGCTGCTGCCCGGTCAGAAAGTGGTGGTGGTGGAAGACCTGATCTCTACCGGCGGAAGCGTCATCGAAGTGGTGGAGATTCTCCGCGCAGCCGGGGCGGAAGTGCTGGGAGTGGTGAGTATCTTCACTTACGGGATGCAAAAGGGCCTGAAGCGCCTGGCCGACGCAAAGGTGGAAAACCACAGCCTGACGGACTTTGACACGGTGGCCCGGCTGGCCGCAGCGGAGGGCTATATCCGCCCGGAGGACGTGCAGCGGCTGCTGCGCTTCCGGGACTGCCCGGAGGACCCGGCATGGCGCGAAATCTGAATGGCGAAGTACGATGCGGCGGGGGCAAGCCCCCGCCCTACAGCGGGAGAGGCAAAGGAGCGGACGATGCGACATCTCATTGACTTTATGGACCTGGACGTGGAGGAACTCTACACCCTGATCGGCTCTGCCGAGCGCATCATGGAGCACCCGGAGGACTACGCCGAAGCCTGCCACGGCAAAAAGCTGGCCACCCTCTTTTTCGAGCCCAGCACCCGGACGCGCCTGAGCTTTGAGGCGGCCATGCTGGAACTGGGGGGCAGCGTGCTTGGCTTTTCCGGGGCGGACAGCTCTTCTGCCGCCAAGGGGGAGAGCGTGGCGGACACGGCCCGGATCGTGGGCCTGTACGCGGACATCATCGCCATGCGTCACCCCCTGGAGGGCGCGCCGCTGGTGGCCTCCCGCAAGGCCGGGGTCCCGGTCATCAACGCCGGGGACGGCGGCCACCACCACCCCACCCAGACCCTGGGGGACCTGCTGACCATCTGGCGCAGACAGGGCCGCTTCTGGGGCCTGACCGTGGGCTGCTGCGGCGATTTGAAATATGGCCGGACGGTCCACTCCCTCTGCGCCGCCATGAGCCGCTATCCTGAGGTCCGCTTTGTGTTCATCTCTCCGGAGGAACTGCGGGTTCCGGACTATCTGAAAAGCGAGATTCTGGACCCGGCCGGGGTGAAATACCGGGAGGTTTCCTCCCTGGAGGAAGCCATGCCGGAGCTCGACGTGCTGTATATGACCCGCATCCAGCGGGAGCGCTTCGAGCGCCCGGAGGACTATGCGCGCCTGAAAGACAGCTATATCCTGGACCCGGAGAAGCTGCGGACGGCCAAGGAGAGCCTGACCGTCCTGCACCCGCTGCCCAGGGTCAACGAGATCGCCGTAGCGGTGGACGACGACCCCCGGGCCGCCTACTTCGAGCAGGCCCTGTGCGGCAAATATATGCGCATGGCCCTGATCCTCAAGCTCCTGAACGAGCGCAAGACCCCGGCCCGTCCCGGTCGGGAGACCCTGTCCCTGCCTAGACGCTGCGGCAACCGCCGCTGCATCTCCACCGTAGAGCAGGAGCTGCCCCAGCAGTTCTACCGCACCGCCGCAGGCCAATACCGCTGCCGCTACTGCGACGCGGTGCTGGACGCGGAGGAATAAAAAACGATACAGATAGAAAATAGCAAGCCCCTTCCCCACATAATGTGGTATTTCTCAAGAAGAAAACCACACCAAGTAGGGAAGGGGCTTGCCCCTTCCGCGGACAAAAAATCACCCTCCGTCCACGCAGATCAGGTCAGTTCTTCTCCGCCTCCCGCTCCGGGAACGCCGCCCCAAACATCCGCAGCGCCAGGGCCCGCTCCGCCTGGGCACGCAGGGCGGCCAGGAGGACGGCGGCGTAGGGGGAGTCCCCGGCCTCGTCCGGCGCGGCGGCGGTTTCGGCTACGGCGGCTTCAAAGCGCTCGCAGAAGATGCTGTAGACCTCTTCCGGGCTGTGCCGGGTCTGTACCCCCTCCAGCAGCCGGGCAATGGCGGAGATGGGGAAGGAGGACTTCATCAGGCAGAGGATGATGAGCCGCGCCACATGCTCCCGCCGATAGCGCTTCTTCACCGGGGGCGGCAGGGCCCCCAGCTTCACATAGTTGTTGACCATGGCGGCGGTCAGGCCCTTCTCGTCAAAGCCGGGGAAAGGCTCCAGCGAGCGCGCCACCAGGCCCAGCACCTGGTCCATATACAGCTCCAGATCGGGCAGCTCCGCCCAGCGGGGCAGCCGCCGAAGTGCGTCGGCTTCCGGCATATCCACACCTCCGAACCGTTTTCTTTGTTTTCTCGATTATAACACAGCCCCGTTCCGGGTACAATCTATTTTTGAAAGAAACCCTTGACAAAATCGCGGAAATGATTTAATATGGTTTCAAGAACTAGATGAAGAATTAGATGAAAGCAGGTGAAGACGTGAACATTACTGTATTTGGAGATTCGATTCTGAAAGGAATCGTGCTGGAGAACGGACGATACAGCATCAACCATGATTGGGAGCGCCGCCTCAGCGACGAGTGCGGCCTGACCATCCGAAACTGCTCCCGCTTCGGCTGCACCATCGGCAAGGCCATGGCCACCATCCGCCGCCACAGCGCGCAGCCGGCGGAGGGGGAGGACGCAGTGCTGGAACTGGGCGGCAACGACTGCGACTACGACTGGGCGGCGATTTCCGCAGACCCGGAGGGGGAGCACCTGTGCAACACCCCGCCGGAGGAGTTCCGCAGCCGCTATCGGGAGGCCATTGCGCTGCTGCGCCGCAGCGGGCGGCGGATCGTCATGCTGACCCTGCCCCCCATCCATTCCGAGCGCTATCTGCGCTTCCTCTGCCGCAACGGACTCAGCTATGACAACATCCTCCGCTGGCTGGGGGACGTGGAGCACATCAGCCGCTGGCAATCCCATTACAACGACATCGTGCGGGAGATCGCCAAAGAGGAACAGGCGGAACTGATCGACATCCGCGCCGCCTTCCCGGCCCAGCCGGAGGCCCTGGCTCCGCTGCTCTGCGACGACGGCATCCACCCCTCCCGCAGCGGCCAGAAGCTGATCTACCAGACCCTCCGCGCCCGCCTGGCGGCGGCAAACTGAACATCTATTCATGCGGAAGTCCTTAATTCCAAGGGCTTCCGCTGTTATTAAAAATCAACAACAGAATGCTCGTTGATTGTTTGTATAAGATCAACTTAATTGTTAATATCTTGATTTAAATCATTGAAAAAACGACATAGAAAATTTGCTATAATGTGATTGAAATAACATGAAACTTGTGATAATATCATATAAATTATTAAGTATTCTTGAATTTTGAATCATAATTAAATATAAGTTGCCCTTTGCTGAGCATAGAATTATAGGATATAATTTGGATAGAAAGTATTTCGGAGAAATAAAACAATGGAATTTAATGAAAAAGATTTATTGCATTTTTTGAGAAATATAAGAGACTTAGAAGCCTCAAAATACCAGCTCAAGAAGTATCGGAATTATTTGAACAATCTATTATATCAAGCACAACATCCTAAATTACTCGACCTTAAGAGAGATGTAAAACCTGAATATGAGGGAGTCGATTTAGAGAATGTAGGAAATGCATTAAAGATTGTTGTTCCTATTGGACTTTTAATTTGGTTATTCTTATTGCGTGATGATAGATGGTTTTTGGGATTGATTGTTATATCATTATCTGTATTGCTTATTGTGTTTTTGATTAATTTTCGCAGAAAATCTATTGGAATTAAAAGAGCAAAGGAATTCAACAATGCAATCGCGATCAGGAATAATAAGATACAATCTGAAAATTATCAGACTTTAGATTACTACAGGAGACAGATTCCTCTTATTCAAGTTGAGCAAAATCGTGTTGGTTCTTTAATTAGTCAAGTAAATGAAACTTTAAATAAATACTATAATACCGGAGTAATTTACCCTAAATATTATGGTTTAGTCCCTATTACTATGTTTTGCGAATATATTGAATCTGGTCGGTGTTCTTCTCTGACAGGATATAATGGAGCATATAATACTTATGAAAATGAGAATAGATTGAATATAATTATTACTAAACTTGATATTATAATAAAAAATTAGAGGAAATTGCAGAAAATCAATTTATGTTAGCTGATGTAATTAGAAGGAGTGAGAGACAAGTAACAAACCTAAATAGTATTGCGGAGCAGCAAATTAGATATTTCCAAAATATAAATAATGACTCAAGCATGACTGCTTATTATAGCAAAATTGCTGCACAAAATACTTCTCTTACTAACTGGTTGGCTTATCGCTATACTATAACTAAGTAAATATATAATGTAATGCTTATATTAAACGGCAAAGGGGAACCGCATAAACTTTTTTAAACAAAGTCATGTGGCTCCCCTTGTTTTCTAAATTGTAAAATGTTCTACAAATTCACTTTAGTGCGCACTCATCTGCATAATGACAGGGATTGTCTAGGCGTGTCCTGGCTATTTTCCCAGATAGCTGATCAAAAGCTCCTGCAGCAGCTCGTCCCGGTCCACGCGGGTGATGAGCTTGCGCGCACCGTTGTAGGTGGTGATATAGGTGGGGTCCTCGGAAAGGATGTAGCCCACCAGTTGGTTGATGGGGTTATAGCCCTTGACGAGCAGCGCATTGTAAACGGAGGACAGGATCTCCCGGATCTGTGTCTTGTTTTCGATGGCCGCGAATCGGATGGTGGAATCTTCCATTGCAGGTGCCCCCCCTTTTTGAATGAGAATATACAACTATTATATCAAATATTCCGCGCCTGTAAAGAGCTTCGGGAAAATATTTTTGCGCGCAGCCGAAAGCGAGAGCGTTTCCCTCAGCGCAGCGTGGCGTCCAGACGGGTGCTCAGCCCCTCCAGAATGGCCGCCATGGCGGCGTCGGCGTGGTCCACGGTGAGGGTCTGGTCCTCGGCCCGGAGCCGGAGGGAGAAGGTGACGGACTTGAAGCCGGGCAGGATGGGGGCCCCGCGATAGACCTCCACGAAGTCCACCTGCTCCAGATAGGGAGTGCCGCAATCCCGGATGACCCCTTCCAGTTCGCCCACGGTGACGGCCTCGGCGCAGACCAGGCTCAGGTCACGGGTGACGGCGGGATAGCGGGGCAGCGGGCGGTACACCGCCGTGGCCCCCCGGCTGGCGTAGAGCGCGTCGAAGGACAGCTCCGCGCAGTACATCTCCGGCTCCACGCCGTAGCTGCGGGCCACCAGCGGGTGGATTTGACCCAACACGCCCAGTTCCCGCTCCCCGGCATAGACCCGGGCGCAGCGGCCGGGGTGATAGCTGGGGTTCTCCCGCTCCGCCACGAAGCGCACAGCGTCTACGCGCAGGGCGCGGAGCAGCGCCTCCACCGCGCCCTTGAGCTTGTAGAAGTCCATACCGCCGTAGGCCCCCAGGCAGAGCATCTTCGGCTCGTCGGCCAGACCGTCCGGGCGCTTGCGGTACACCCGCCCCAGCTCATAGAGCCGGGCGGAACTGTTGCGGAAGCTGTAGTTCCGGGCCAGGATCTCCAGCATACTGGGCAGCACCGTGGTGCGCATGATGCTGGTGTCCTCGCCCAGGGGATTCAGAATTTTGAGGCTGTCCCGCCGGGGGTCGTCTTTGGCCCAGCCGATCTTGTCATAATAGCTGGGGCTGATGAAGGAATAGGTGATGATCTCGTCATAGCCCAGGGCGCGGCAGACCTCGCCCAGCAAGTTCTCGGCCTTCTGCTCCTCGCTGTAGCCGCCGCAGGTGGTGTCCCCGCGCATGAGGGTCACGGGAATCTTGTTGTAGCCATAGAAGCGGGCCACCTCTTCCGCGATGTCGGAGTAGTGTTCCACGTCGCCGCGCCAGGAGGGGACGTGGATCAGCTCGCCGTCCAGGGTGAAGCCCAGCTTCTCCAGGATGGAGCGCATCTCAGATTCCGGCAGCGCGGTGCCCAGCAGACCGTTGACCTTTTCCGGCTCCAGCTTCACCGTGGTCTCCCGCAGCGGGGCGGGCAGTACGTCCAGCAGGCCGTCCACCACTTCGCCGCAGCCCAGCAGCTCCACCAGCTCGCAGGCCCGGTTCACGGCCTTCACGGTGTTCTGGGGGTCCAGGCCTTTCTCAAAGCGCCCGGAGGCGTCCGTGCGCATCCCCAGGGCGGCGGCGGTGCGCCGGACGGAGGGGCCGTTGAAGTTGGCGCTCTCGAACAGGACCATGGCCGTGTCGCCCACGATCTCGCTGTTGGCGCCGCCCATGACTCCCGCCACGCAGACGGGTTTTCCCTCGTCGCAGATGCAGAGCATGGACTCCGTCAGGGTGTGGTCCTTGCCGTCCAGGGTCTGGATGCTCTCGCCGGGCCGGGCCGTGCGGACGATGATGTGCCCGCCGTCCACGCAGCTGAAATCAAAGGCGTGCATGGGCTGGCCGTACTCCAGCATGACGTAGTTGGTGATGTCCACGATGTTGTTGATGGGCCGGACGCCGCTGGCGCGCAGCCGCTCCCGCATCCAGAGGGGGGAGGGGGCGATGCGGACGTTTTTCACCAGCCGGGCGGTGTAGCGGGGGCAGAGGGCCGGGTCGGCGATGTCGATTCTCGCCAGCTCCCGGATGTCGCCGCCGCAGCCGCGCACCACCGGCTCATGCAGGCGCAGCGGGCGGTCGAAGGTGGCCGCCGCCTCCCGCGCCAGACCGATGACGGAGAGGCAGTCCGGGCGGTTGGGGGTGATCTCAAACTCCACCACCGTGTCGTGCAGATGGAGTGCCTTTGTAATGTCATCGCCCGGCTGCGGGTCTTCCGCCATCACGTCCGGGTCGGTCTGGAGGACAAAGAGGCCGTCGGCGGGGCTGTGGGGCCAGTCGCGTTCGGTCATGCCCAGCTCCAGCCAGGAGCAGCACATACCGTGGCTGGGCACGCCGCGCAACACGCCGTCGGAGATGGTCTGGCCCCCGGCCAGCACCGCGCCGGGCAGGGCCACGGGCACCAGGTCGCCGGGCTTCTGGTTCTGGGCCCCGGTGACGATCTGCACGGGGGCCTCCCGGCCCACGTCGATCTGGCAGACCCACATATGGTCGCTGTTCTCGTGGCGTACCATTTCAACGATACGGCCCACGACCACGTTCTGGATGCCCGCCGCCGGGTCGGCGTAGAGCTCCACTTTGCTGCCGGAGAGGGTCATGGCCTCGGAAAAATCCCGGTCGCTTATGTCGGCCAGGTCCACGAATTCGTTCAGCCAGTTTCTAGACAAGTCCATAGATCGCAAACTCCTTTTCTGTCGTCTGGGGGCTCAGAACTGCTCCAGGAAGCGCACGTCGTTCTCAAAGATGAGCCGCAGGTCGCCGATCTTGAAGCGGCCCATGGCCATGCGCTCCAGGCCGAAGCCGAAGGCCCAGCCGGAATACACGTCCGGGTCGATGCCGCTCATGCGCAGCACACGGGGGTGGATCATGCCCGCGCCCAGCAGCTCGATCCAGCCCTCGCCCTTGCAGGTGGGACAGCCGGCCCCGTGGCACTTGTAGCACTGGATGTCCATCTCACAGCTGGGTTCGGTGAAGGGGAAGTGGTGGGGGCGGAAGCGGGTGACGGTGCCTTCGCCGTACAGGCGCTTGGCCACCTGGTCCAGGGTGCCCTTCAGGTCGGCCATGGTCACGCCCTTGTCGATGACCATGCCCTCCACCTGATGGAACATGGGGGAGTGGGTGGCGTCCACTTCGTCCTTCCGGTAGACCCGGCCCGGGGCCACCATGCGGATGGGCAGGGGGCGGGTCTCCATGGCGTGGATCTGCATGGGGCTGGTCTGGGTCCGCAGCAGGCGGCTGGAGTCCTCGGCGAAGTAGAAGGTGTCGCTCCACTCCCGGGCGGGGTGGCCCTCGTCGGTGTTCAGCTTGTCGAAGTTGTAGACGCTCTGCTCCACCTCCGGGCCGTCCAGAATCTCAAAGCCCATGCCGATGAAGATCTGTTTGATCTCGTCCAGCACCGCGTACATGGGGTGCCGGTGGCCCATCCGGTGGGGCTCGCCGGGGATGGTCACGTCCACGGCCTCGTCCCGCAGCCGCCGCTGCAACAGGGCCTCCGCCAGGGCGGTCCGCCGCTGCTCCAGCGTCTTCTCCACGGCGCTGCGCAGCTCATTGGCCAGTTGCCCCATCACCGGGCGCTCCTCCGCACTCAGCTTGCCCATCTGCTTGAGCACGGCGGTCAGCTCGCCCTTCTTGCCCAGATACTGCACCCGCAGCGCCTCCAGCGCCTCCGCGTTCTCGGCCTTTTCGATGGCCGAGAGGGCCCTTCCGCGCAGCTCGCGCAACAGTTCTTTCATGTGCGTTCTCTCCTCGTTCGATATGATTTCTGCTTCACAAATGGAAAAATGCCTTCATCCCCAAACAGGACGAAAGCATAGATCAGCTTCCGCGGTACCACCCGCATTCGGCGCTTTTTGCGCGCCGCACTCGCCCGCGCTGTAACGGGCGCGAACCCGCCGGGGATTGGCCGGGGCTCCGGGGCGAACCGAACGCGCAAACCATACCGCAGCTTTCAGCCCTCGACCGCGGCTCTCTGCATGGCCTGACAGCGCTCTTTTCCCCTTCCAAGCCGATAACGGACACTATTATAGACCGACCAGGAAAAAATAGCAAGGACAAATTGACTAATTCGGAAAAGAGATTATAATATTGAAATATGGATATTTGGACTGCAAAATCAAAGAACGCCATCCCCCTCCGGGACGGGATGTTGACCCTGCCGCGCCGCCGGGCCGACAGCCACAAGGGAGACTACGGCCGCGCCCTGCTCCTGGGGGGCAGCGTGGGCTTCACCGGCGCGCCCTGCCTCTGCGCCCGGGCGGCGCTGCGGAGCGGGGCGGGGCTGGTCTATCTGGGCGTCCCCGCGCCTATATATGAGATTGTGGCGGTCAAGCTGGACGAGGCCATGCCCTTTCCCCTCCCGGCGGCGGAGGGCGGCTTCGATGGGTCGGCGGCGGAGGCGCTGGCGGAGAAGCTGCGGGTCTGCGACGTGGCGGCCATCGGCCCCGGCATGGGCCGGGGAGAGGGCGGCGCGGCGCTGCTCTCCCGGCTGCTGCGGGACTGGGAAAAGCCCCTGGTCATCGACGCGGACGGGCTGTACGACCTGGCCGGACATCTGGAACTGCTGGACGCCCGGCGAGGTTTGACCACAGTGCTGACGCCCCACGACGGGGAATTCCTGCGCCTGGGGGGCAGCCTCAGCGGGGATCGGACAGCGGACGCCCGGCGTTTTGCGGAGGCCCACGGCTGCTGCCTGATTTTGAAGGGCCACGGCAGTCTGGCGGCCTTCCCGGACGGGCGGGTGTTCCGCTGCACCCGGGGCAACCCCGGCATGGCCAAGGGCGGCAGCGGCGACGCGCTGACCGGCGTGCTGGCGGCCATGCTCTGCCAGCTCCCGCCGGAGCGGGCGGTGCTGACGGGTCTGTGGCTCCACTCCCTGGCCGGGGACCTGGCAAGGGACCGCTGCGGGGAATACGCGATGCTGGCCGGGGACCTGATCG
Organism: Oscillospiraceae bacterium; assembly: GCA_017542425.1. Classification (GTDB taxonomy): domain Bacteria; phylum Bacillota; class Clostridia; order Oscillospirales; family Oscillospiraceae; genus RGIG7114. The sequence continues at coordinate 15,096 of JAFXXH010000031.1, forward strand.
ACTGTCTCCCGGCGGCGACCAAGCTGATGTTGGAGGACGGATAAGCCTATGAAGCGGGCATTGCTGCCTGCACTGATGATGCTGCTCCTGCTCTGCGGCTGCGGGGGAGGGGCGGAGGAACGGATCGAAGCCCAGCGGGACCGCTGGGCGGAAGCGGAGACTCTGCGCTATACGGCGGAGCTGAGCGAGGACCTGGAGACCGAGGTCTTTCAATGCACCCTGACGGTGGAGGCGGGGCCGGAGGATACGGCCTTCACCGTCACCGCGCCGGAGGAACTGGCCGGGCTGCGGGCCGTGCTGGGGACGGGGAAGGCCACGGTGTCCTATGGGGACACGGCCATGTCCCTGGGCGCGGGGCTGCTGGAGCGGATGGGCCCGGCGGAGGCCATGTCCATGCTGACCGAGGCCCTGCGCCACGGCCATGTGGTCCGCGCCTGGGAGGAACAGGACGGGGAGACCCGGCTGCTGGCGGCGGAGCTCTACCAGAGCGAGACCCTGGGCTGGACGGTCTGGTACGAGGACGAGACCCTGCGCCCGGTGTTTGCCTCCCTGCGGGAGGAGGGCCGGGAGCTGCTGCGCTGCACGATCACAGACTTTCAAGACACATAGAGAAGGAATCAACATGGATCTGAATACCAAACGAACCTGGGCGGAGATCCGCCCGGACCACATCGTCCACAACATGCGCGCCATCCGCGCCGCGCTGCCGGAGGGCACGCGCTTTCTGGGCGTGGTGAAGGCGGACGCCTACGGCCACGGGGCCGTGGCGGTGTCCCGGGCGCTGGAGGCGGCGGGGGCGGACTATCTGGCGGTGAGCTGCCTGGACGAGGCTCTGGAGCTGCGCACGGCGGGGGTGGGCCTGCCCATCCTGATCCTGGGCCACACGCCGGTGGAGTATCTGCCCACGCTGCTGGCCTGCGGTCTGACCCAGACCGTCAGCAACCTGGCCAAGGCCCAGGAATATGAGGCGGCCACGGCCCGGCTGGGCGGACGGCTGCGCATCCACATCAAGCTGGACACGGGCATGGGCCGCCTGGGCTTCCTCTGCGCCGGGGACGGCTTTGCCCAGGGCGTGGAGAACGTGGCGGCGGCCTGCTCCTGCCCGCATCTGGTCCCGGAGGGGATCTACACCCACTTCGCCATGTCGGATATGCCGGGCCAGGAGGCGCGGGACTACACCCTGGCCCAGTTCCGGCTCTTCACCGCCATGCTGGAGGCGCTGGAGGAACAGGGCGTCCGCTTCCGGCTGCGCCACTGTGCCAACTCCGGCGCGGTGCTGCACTACCCGGAGACGGCGCTGGACATGGTGCGCCCCGGTCTGCTGCTCTACGGCTACGGGGACGCGGAGGACCGCCTGGGTCTGCGCCCGGCCATGCGCCTGGTGACGCGGGTGGCCACCATCAAGACCTATCCCGCCGGAGTGCGCATCAGCTACGGCGGGCTCTACACCACGGAGCGCCGCACCCGCATGGGCGTGGTGCCCATCGGCTATGCGGACGGACTGTTTCGCTGCCTGAGCGGGCGCTGCGCCTTCGCAGTGGCGGGGGGCCAGGCCCCTCAGCGGGGCCGCATCTGCATGGATATGTGCATGATCGACCTGACGGAGCTGCCTGACGCGGCGGTGGACAGCCCGGTGGAGGTCTTCGGCGAGACGGCCAGTCTGGACGCGCTGGCGGAGGCGGCGGGCACCATCCCCTATGAGCTGCTCTGCTCCGTCAGCAAGCGGGTCCCCAGGGTGTATCTGTGAGTCCGTTCCCCGAAGAGAAACAGCTTGATACAAATGAAGAATAATATGGAAAACAGAGAAGCAAAAATGAACGAATACGCCAGACTGCTGGTGGAGGTGGGCCTGCGCGTGCAGAAGGGTCAAACGCTGGTGCTCGACTGCCCGGTGGAACACGCCTGGTTCGCCCGCCTGTGCGCCGAGGCGGCCTACGACCTGGGCTGCCGGGAGGTCGTGGTGGACTGGCACGATACGGCGATCATGCGCCAGAAGTTCCTGCGCGCCGCCGACGAAGTGTTTGACGAATTCCCCGCATGGCGTACCCGGTTCCTGACCGACTATGCCGAGGCGGGCGCGGCAAGCCTGCGCATCGGCGGCAGCGACCCGGAGGCGCTGCGGGGCGTCGCGCCCGAGCGCCTGGCGCGCTCCCGCCGTGCCGCCGAGCAGCCGCTGGAGCGCTATCGGAAGCTCTATATGGGCAACGCCGTCCCCTGGTGCATCGCATCCATCCCGGTTCCTGCCTGGGCGAAAACGGTGTTCCCCGATTGCCCGGAAGGGGAGGCCATGGAAAAGCTCTGGGACGCGATCCTCACCTCTGTGCGCGTCACCGGCGACGGCAAGGCCATGGACCGCTGGCGGGCGCATCTGGACCTGCTGGAAGCGCGCAAAAACAGGCTCAACGCCCTGCGCTTCAAGAGTCTGCACTACACGAACGCCCTGGGCACCGATCTGCGGGTGGAGCTGCCGGATGACCATCTCTGGGTGGCGGGCGGCTCCCAAACGCCCAGGGGGCAGTTTTTCGTGCCGAACATGCCCACGGAGGAGATCTTCACCGCGCCGGTGCGCACGGGGGTCAACGGCGTGGTATGCGCCGCGCTCCCGCTGGTGGAAAACGGCAACATCATCGAGGGCTTTCACTTCGGCGTGCAGGACGGCAAGATCGTGGAATTTCACGCCGCGCGTGGCGAGGAATACCTGCGCGCCGCCATTTCCCTGGACGAGGGCGCTTCCTACTTCGGCGAAGTGGCGCTGGTGCCCTATGACTCCACCATCTCCAACATGGACCTGCTGTTCTACGACACGCTCTTCGACGAGAACGCCCGCTGCCACCTGGCCTTTGGCGCGGCCTATCCCGAGTGCATCCGGGGCGGGACGGACATGACGCGGGAGGAACTGCTCTCCCACGGCCTGAACGATTCCATCCAGCATTCGGACTTCATGATCGGCACCCCCGACCTCTCCATCGTCGGCACCACCCACGACGGAGAGGAGGTCCCCTTGTTCGTGGACGGGAATTTCGCCATTTGACGAATCGGGGCCGCGCCGCTTTTCCTCTTGCAATCCTGCGCCGCCTCGGGTATAATTTGCCTGTCCGCTGGTGAGACTGTATCACAGAATCTCACATACGGAGCGTGAACAGACATGAACCAAGTGAAACGCGGGGACATCTATTTTGCGGACCTGAGCCCGGTGGTGGGCTCGGAGCAGGGCGGGATGCGGCCGGTGCTGATCGTCCAGAACAACACGGGCAACCGCCATTCGCCCACCGTCATCGCGGCGGCCATCACCAGCCAACTGGGCAAGGCGCGGCTGCCCACCCACATCGAACTGAGCGGGTCCCGCTGCGGCCTCAGCCGGGACAGCGTGATTTTGCTGGAGCAGATCCGCACCATCGACAAATCCCGGCTGCGGGAGCGCATGGGGCGGCTGGACGAGGCCACCATGCAGCAGGTGAACAGCGCCATCTCCGTCAGCTTCGGGCTGTGAGGATGTGCAGAGCGATTTCCCCCCGGCGATGACACCGGAGGGGAGAGGGGAGAGAGGTACATATGAAAAAGAAGATCCTGATCGCCGGCCTGGTGCTGTTGCTGCTGGCGGGCGTGGGCGTGGGCGTCTACGCTGCGGGCAGCCAGGGCAGCCAGAGCGACCCGTTGATCACCAAAAGCTATCTGGACAAGGTGGTGCTGCCGGAGCTGGAGCAGACTCTGCAAAACGCCCTGGCGGAGTTGCCCGAGGACCCCAACGCGGGCGTGTTCCGCACCGTGATCCTGCAGGAGGGCCAGAGCATCCAGTGCCCGGTGGGGACGGAAGTGCTGCTCTATTTCGGCTCCGCCACGGCGCAGATCAAGCTCTCCGATGTCACGGCGGGGGCCACGGTCTACGACGGGGAGGTCCTGGAGCGCAACCACCTCTACCTGAGCCGGGACCCCGGCGCGGGCGTGCTGGCGGCGGGGGAGGTCTATCTGCTGGTTTCCGGGGAGTACACCCTCGGCTGAGCGCAATTCGGTATGTTTTCCAAAAGCTTCTCATACGATGGTATGAGAAGCTTTTTTCTATGGAGGGGAAGATGGAAACTTATCCGATCATCATCGACGGCGCGCTGGCCGGGAAGCTGACGGTGGACCGCCAGGGCCCCCGGACAGCCTTTGACGCGGAGTGCGCCATGCGGCCAGACCTGCTGCGCATCTCCGTCTACGGCGGGGGCCGGGAGGGCTACCTGGGCCTGCTGGCCCCGGAGGGGGAGCACCTGACCCTGCACCGTCTGTTCAGCAGAAGCCAGCTGCGGGACTTTCCCCAGGAGATCGAGCGGGTGGAGCGCGCCGGACTGCCCCCGGAAGTCCCCGACGCGGCGGCGGAAGCGGGGGAGCCGGAGGTACCCGCGGAGCAGCGGGAGCCGGAGGCAGCACCCGCGCAGGAAGCGTCGGAGGGCGTCCAGATGTCGAAGACCGCAATGGAGAAGGAAGCCCCGGAACCCTGCCCGGAGCCGGAGCGCGCAGCGGAGCCGGACGTGCAGGAACCCGGCCCGGAACCGGAGTCCCCGCCGGAGCCGGATACCCCGAAGAGCTGCCCCAACCCGGAATCCAAGCCTGAGCCGCAGCCCGCAGACGTCAGGGCAGCCCGGGAACAGGCGAGCACCCCGGAGGAAGAGCCGCTGGACTGGTTCGCCTCCCCGGACGGCGCGCTGGTCTGCTTCGACGGGGTTCACAGCCTCATCGCCCTGCCCCTGGGGGACGAGCGCATCCCGGCCGGCGTCCCCGGAGAGCAACGGGAAATCGAGGGGCGGGAGTACCTGGTCTACCGCACCCGGGACGGCAGACTGGAAGCCTGAAAATTCACAGATAATTTACCATAAAATGACAAAACGCCTGTGGACAAACGAAATGATTTGTGATATTTTTAATATAAGAAAATTTCATAATCATAAAGCCCAGTCTCCGTAAGATAAAAGAGAAAGTCCTGCCGGATCGGTTTGGGGTTCCGCGCCGGGCGGGGGGCTTTTGTCGGACGGAGAACGCCGCCGAGCTGGAGGAACCGTGACATGCTGAGCTTTGTCGTAACCGTCTACCGGGCGTGGGCCTATCTGCCCCGCTGCGTGGACAGCATCCTGTCCCAGACGAGGGAGGATATTGAACTGATTCTGGTGGACGACGGCTCGCCGGACCGCTGCCCGAAGCTCTGCGACCGCTACGCCGATCTGGACCCCAGGGTGCAGGTCATCCATCAGAAATACGGCGGTCTGGTCCGGGCCAGGAACCGGGGCATCGAGGCGGCGCGGGGAGAGTATGTCTGTCTGGTGGACAGCGGCGACACGGTCTCGCCCCATCTGGCCGAACGCCTGGCCGCCGTCCGGGACGCCGCGCCCCAGCCGCCGGACCTGATGCTGTTCGGTTACCGGATCCATGACCGGGACAGGGAAGAGGACGCGCCGCCGCGCTTTGCGGCGGGTTACTATGACCGCCAGGCCATGCGCCGGGAGATTTTGCCCTACTTTATCTCGGACCGGCGGAGCGCCTGGTGGGAGCCGGGGGTGCCGCTGCCGCTGTTCTGCAAGGCCATCCGCCGGGAGTACCTGCTGGCCCACCGCTTTACGGACGAGACGGCGGTCCTCGGCGCGGACGCCGCCCAGAGCTTCGAGTGTCTGTTTTTTGCCAAGTCCCTGGCCGTCTGCGGGGAACTGCTGTATGAATGTGACCGGACAAGGCCGGACTTCGCCGCGAGACGCGCCCGAAAGGACCCGCTGGATCATTTTGCGCGTCTGTACACCCACCTCCGCGCCGCCATCGGGGGCAACAGTTTGTCAGTGGATCGACAAATGAACGACTACTTTGCCGACCAGGTCCTGCGCGTGGTACACCGGGAGGCGGAGCAGGACGCGCCGGTGCTGGAGGTCTCCCGGCGTCTGCGCGAAGACTTCCGCCGGACCGGACTGCTGGAACGCCTCGACCCGGAGCCGCTGCCCATGCAGCCCAGGACGGAGCTGGTCCTGCTGCGCCTGGGCTGGGTGACCCCGGTGCTGCTGGCCCTGCGGGCCGAACGGGCCAGAAAAACCCGACGCAATGCCGCCCCACGCTGGCAGGGCCCGTTCTTCCGCCGGGAAGCGCCGCCCCAGCCCCTCCCGCCCCGGCACGCCACAGGCATCGCAGACCCCCGATGAAGGTCGGGGGTCTTTTCCTTGAGTCAAAATGAGTCAAAAGGGACGGTTGTGCGCCGGTTCGGCGCTTGAACTATAGTGGGGAGCGTCACCCCACCCGGTAAAGCAAGGTCAGCAGCCGGTACTCAGTCTTGGAGCCGAAGCCGCGAGGCGAGGCTTAAGCGTAGAC
>JAFXXH010000032.1 GCA_017542425.1 Oscillospiraceae bacterium
CTCCAGCGCGAAGGCAGACCGCAGCAGATATGCGCCAGTAGCTCAGGTGGATAGAGCAACTGCCTTCTAAGCAGTAGGCCAGGGGTTCGAGTCCCTTCTGGCGTACCAGATTTGGTGGGATTAGCTCAGTTGGCAGAGCACCGGATTGTGGTTCCGGGTGTCGTGGGTTCGAGCCCCATATCCCACCCCACTCATCGAAATGGCTGGGAATGGTTGCTGCCATTCGCAGCCGTTTTGATTCCTCCGGCCCCATGGCCGGGGGAGCAACTGCGTCAGCGTAGGGGCGTGGTGAAGCGGTAACACATCGGACTTTGACTCCGCCATTCGCAGGTTCGAGTCCTGCCGCCCCTGCCACCTCGCAGCGCCCAATCTCCGCCCCGTTAGCTCAGCAGGCAGAGCACCTGCCTTTTAAGCAGGGTGTCCGGGGTTCGAATCCCCGACGGAGCACCAGCACAAAAACCCAGTGATTTGTCTTTGGACAAATCACTGGGTTTTTGAATGAAGACGCTTCGCGAATGAAGAAATGGGTGCTGGTGGCAGCTTCGCCTCATTAGGGCGCAAGCCCGTCTTCATTAGGGCGCAGCCCGTCTTCATTAGGCGGCAAAGCCGCCGTCTTCATTCCTTCATTCCCCCATCCCCCCCTTTCCCCCATTCCATCCATCCCGGAGGTATTCCCCATGCGCAAGGACCCACTCTCCACACAGTCTATGGATTTCGCCGTCTCCATCGTCCGCCTGGTCAAAGAATTGAAATCCAAACACGAATCCGTTATCTCCAACCAGATCGGGCGCTCCGGAACCTCCATCGGGGCCAACATCCGGGAGGCGCAGTACGCGCACGGCAAGGCCGATTTCATTGCAAAACTGCAAATCTCCCTGAAAGAGACCAATGAAACCGGTTACTGGCTGGAGCTGCTATACAAAAGCGGATATCTGGACGAGCAGCAGTATCAATCCCTGGATTCGGCCTGCACGAGCCTTCGTGTGATGCTGATCTCCTCCATCAACACGGCCAAGAAGCATCTGAACCAGAATTGACAGCGCTGCAAACCCAAGTCTGGCCGGTCTGCTTCCTACATTATAATGGCATTCTGATATGTCCCCGTGTCAGGCAGGCGCTTGACAGTGGTGGTATCCTTATGATATAAAGCACGTTTAGAGGGGGTGCATTTCATGCCCGTCCAGGAGATTCACGCCCTGTGTGAGCGATTCGTAACGCAGCTTTCGCCCAGCAAAGTGTATCTGTTCGGCTCCTTTGCCGACGGCACGGCCCACAGCGGAAGCGATCTGGACTTTTACATCGTCGTCAAGGACGAGGGAAAGAACATCGCCGATCTGACCGCGCAGGCATACCGGGCCGTCCGCGGGGTCAAACAGCGTCCCATCGACATTCTTGTCGGCACGGAAAGCCGCTTTGCATCGCGCCAGACCCTGCCGACCATTGAACGCGAAGTGGCGAGAAACGGGGTGCTGCTCTATGGCTGACACCTTTGCGGAATGGCTCGTGCTTGCAGAAACCGATCTGGGCGTTGCAAAGCATCTCTATCAAACCTATTACCCAAAACCCTTGGAAATCATCTGCTACCATTGTCAGCAGGCGGCGGAGAAGGCGATCAAAGCCGTCATTGTTTCCAGGGGCGCGCAGGGTGGAATGCCGAAGCTGCACGACCTCTCTTTTCTGCTGGACCAGATGAAGAACCAGCTCAAGATTCCGGAACTGTATTACGACTATGCGGATGAGCTTACGCCTTACGGCGTAGCGGTCCGTTATCCGAGTGAACTTCTGCTGGAAGATCGCCACGCAGCATCCGCCCTGGCTCACGCGGACGAATTGCTGACATGGGCAAGCGCTGTGTGCAAGCGGGCAGACTTCTGAATTCGACAAGGCCGGATCATGCAAACAGCAAACGCTTGAACCGATCTCCCAAAGCATTCGACAAGCCTTGCCACGAGGTTTGTCGAATGCTTTTATATGGAAAGAAACCCCTGAGAAACAAGGAGGAACCCACCATGCCAAACCCGATCATGGAACAGCCCAAACACCGCTCCGCCCTCCGTCTGGCGGCGGGGCGGCTGGTCTTTGGCGTGCGGCGGAAGCTGCTCTGGCTGGGGATGCGCCGCAGCTTTGCCCGGCAGCGGGAGGAAACGCCCCTCCCCTGCCTGGGCTTTTCCCACCACACGCCCCTGCTCCGGGAGCTGAAAAACGCGGACATGTGGATGCAGTACAACAAGATCACCAACCTCCGCCTGGCCACGGCGCGGCTGGACGGGCTGCTGCTGCGGCCCGGGGAGGTGTTCAGTTACTGGTATCTGATCGGGCGGCCCAGCCGTCGGCGGGGCTACCTGCCCGGCATGATGCTGGTCAACGGCACGGTGCAGCCCGGCGTGGGCGGCGGGCTCTGCCAGCTCTCCAACCTGATCTTCTGGATGAGCGCCCACACGCCCCTGACGGTGCTGGAGCGCCACCGCCACGGCTACGACGTGTTCCCGGACGCCAACCGGACCCAGCCCTTCGGCAGCGGGGCCACCTGCTTTTACCCCTACGGCGACCTGATGCTCCGCAACGACACCCCCGACACCTGGCAGCTCCGGGTCCGGGTGGGCGAGACCGACCTGGAGGGCGAATGGCGCGTCAGCGCCGCGCCGGAGTACCGCTATGAGGTGGTGGAGCGAAACCACGAGATGCGCGGCGAGCCCTGGGGCGGCTTCACCCGGCACAACGAGCTGTATCAACAGCAGTTCACCCTGGACGGAACGCTGGTGGACGAGCATCTGCTGGTGCGCAACGACGCGGTGATGATGTACGCGCCGTTTTTGGAGTCCTGACATGCGCTGAACGAATTGCGTCATTCTGTAGGGCGCGCCCTACATGCCAAGAAGCGGAACCGCTTCATATGACGCGGCGAAAGGGGGTGCGGCTTTGCTGATCTATTTCCAGCTGATTGAAACAGAGGAAGCGCGGTCCAGATTTGAAATTGTATACCGGACCCACCGGGACATGATGTTCTCCCTGGCGATGCGCATCCTGGGCAGCGAGGCCGACGCGGAGGACGCGGTGCATCAGGCTTTTTTGAAGCTGACGGACTGGCTGGACCGGATCGACGACCCGCGCAGCCCGAAGACCAAATCGCTGCTGGCCCTGATGGCGGAGCACGCGGCCCTGGACATGCTGCGGCAGCGGCGCCGGACCGTCTCCCTGGACGCCCTGGACGAGCTGGAGGACGCCCTGACCGCGCCCTCGGCGCTCCCCGTGCGGGTGGACCTCCAGACGGCCATGGCCGCCCTGCCCGCCCGATATCGAGAGCCGCTGCTGTTGCGGTACTACATGGGCTTTTCCGTCCCGGAGATCGCGGAGATGCTGTCCCTGTCCGAGGCCAACGTGTACAAAACGCTCCAGCGGGCCAGGCAGCGGCTGCAGCAGATGCTGGATGAGGAGGAGGCGCAGACATATGGAACTCACAGATGAGATGCTGTCCCAGTGCGCGGCGGAGGCCAGCGCCCTCTGGCTGGCCCAGGTCCTGGACCCGGACGCCCCGCCCCACCGCTTCTCCCGCCGCTTTGAACGCCGTATGGCCGCGCTGCTGCGGCGGCAGCGGCGCAGCCTCCGGCAGCGCAGGGCGCGGATCTTTGCCCGCAGGGCCGCCGCCGTGGCCCTGATCCTCCTGCTGAGCCTGGGCGCGTTCCTGGCCGTGGACACGGAGGCCCGCGCCGCGGTGCTGCAATGGTTCCGTGAGACCTTTTCCCACGCCGTGATCTACCGCTTCCCGGAGCACGACGCCCCCGCGCCCGTGCCGCGCTATACCCTGGGCTGGGTTCCGGAGGGCTTTGCCCTGGTGGACAGCGGGTATGACGAGACTGCCGGAGAATGTTTTTATCTTTACGAGGAAATTGACGGGAGGCAAAGCTTCTCCTTTGACGCCATCAGCATGTTTGACGGAACGATCATTGAACTGTTCAACATTGACGACCCATCCAAAATTGAAACGGTTCTGATCAATGGAATGCGCGGGGAATTCTGCCCCGCAAACGGTCCAATGGATTACAGCGGTCTTACCTGGTTTGACGAAACGCGCCAGGTGGCTCTGATGGTGGATGGAAATATCTCAAAAGAAGACATCTTGCACATAGCGCAGGAGGTGAAGTTGGAAGAATCTACAAAATAAAAAATTTTTCCCAAATTGTTGTCCAATTTTCCCCCTTTTATTCGTTATAGTTTATAGAGAACGAATGAAAGGGGGTGATCTTTTATGAGGAAGCGTCTATTCTCCTTCACGCTTGCTTTGACTCTGTTATTGCTGTTTTCTGCGCCTGTATTTGCAGCAACACAGGTGAATAGAGTCACGCCCAACCTCAGCTTCAGCGGGACGACTGCCAACTGCTCCGTCACGGTCAAAGGCAGCGGAACCATCAACGCAACGCTGGAACTGTGGCAGGGCAGTACGCTAGTCGCATCCTGGTCCGGATCAGGCACAAACCGTGTGTCGATCAGCGGTTCGGCGTCGGTGTCACGCGGACAGACCTACACGCTGACCGTCTCCGGCACGGTGGGCGGGGTGGCGATCCAGGCAACGCCGGTGACGAAGACGTGCCCGTAGTATTTGGGGAAATCCGCAGAAACAAACAGATGAACAAGATTAAACTGAAATACTTCTAATTCATATTTATGTATAATCTCAGGCTTGTTTTGTTTTAAAATTATGAGAAAGGAATGAAACAATGAAATCTCGAATCATTAGTGTTTTTTTGGCACTTTTAATTATGCTTTCTTCCATGCCCATAACTTCTGCTTTTAACGCCAACAATACAAAAGTTATTGTTTTTTCAAAGGATATTAACTTGGATGAAGTTGCAGATGCTTCAGTATTTGTCATTAATTATTCTGATTTAGATTATATTGTTTCCAAAGCTAAAGAGATTGTAGATTCCGGAACGATGATCTGTGTCATTAGCCCGGAAAGCAGTTCTGAAAATATTGCTGATTTGCTGTCGATTCCAAAGACCAGTACTACATCTTATCAGAATCTGCTACTAACCGCTTACTCCATTTATAAGCATAATGATCAATATATTTTTGCAAACCATTATACAGCGTTTGCCACCGAGGGAAACCAGAATGAAGAGAATAGCACCTCAAATCCAATTACAGATGAGATTGATGCACCCTTAGATGACCGCTATTCTCAACCAAATTCAAATTTTTCTAATGTAATGCTTATGACAGACTTTTTGAAAAATAATTCATGTCAGATTTTCATATTTAATCCACTAAATATTCTTGCTGTTGCAATGTCAGCAAGAGCCAACCTTGAGAATAACAGTGCTAAGATCACTGCGAGTATGAAGAATCAAAGCGAAAAAGATGTTCAACCTAAGAGCAATTCTTTGCCGTCGATTAATGCAACCGCATCCTGGAATGATATCCTCAGTGTTTATGGTTTGAATAATAACACATATTACGGATATATTAACTGCACTGTTTTTGGTTGTGAAAAAGGTACCGGTGTTGTTAATGGTTCCAATCAAAAGATATATGATGTTATCAGTGCGGTTAAAGCATATCCGCAAAGCGGCTATAAAGTTAAACGATACGAAACTCAGCTGCATTGTAATATTACTGGATTTAGCAACTTGCAGACAACAACAATTACATCGGGAATAAATTATACTCAATCATTGTCTTTATCCGGGACATTCGGAACAATTGGTGGATATGGTGGAGTAACATATACAACAAATTGGTCATATAATCCAGAATCACAGGTTATTACCGAATCCAGCCCCGCACCACGTATAGTAAAATGGAGAGCAGAACCCGTAAATCCTGCAGCTGGAAAAGCCTATGATATTATCCCAGGCATGAGGATTGCATGTCCCACAAACTATATGCGTGGAGCTTTTTCAAAAGTATTCTGTGATGCGATGATTTTAGGCATTTCAGTCAATGCAAATGAGATTGAAGTTGGAGGCTGGTTCTAAGATGATCCAGCATGATCTTCTATAGTAGGACGGTTCGTCATGCAAACGGAATTCATTTCCTACGGTCTGCTCATCCTGCTGCTTTGTAGCCTAGTTTGCCTGCTATTTTTTTTGAAAAAACAAAAAACGTTGCGATGGATTGGGCTTGGAATCTGTGCAGTGGGAATCGTCCTTTCCCTGGTTGGCCTGTTCTCACAGCGGAACAATCAGCTCTTCCTCAACGGATTCGAGCCCTGTTCCATCCGGCAGTTGACAAACGCAAACAAAATCCTGGACGCCTCCCTGCAACCACAACTGGCGGATTTGGGGTACTCCGGCATATCGGGCAACACCTTGGACAGCCGGGTTCAGTTAACGGCATTTGAACTCCACTTTCAGAACGGCTCTTTTGCCAATCTGCAATGGACCGCGATAACCTTTGAGGGCGAATCTGCATTTGAAAAAACCGTTCAAGTCAATTATGAGGGGCAGGTGTTTTCCGCGCCAAAGACGCCGGCTTTCACGCAGCAGGTCATCGACAACACCATTTCACTGGGTTCGTTAAAATACTTCCTTTCCGTTCTTGGCGACTCCGATCTGATCCGATCGCTGTCAGACATCGCGCCGTGCAGTGTTACCATTACCTTTCTCGGACACTTGACCGCGTTGCCTGCACATACGGACATAGAACGCACCTATCTCCTACAAAGCGAAACCGTCAGGCCGCTGAGGCAAGTCACGCCTCAGGACTGGAATGAGTGCGATATGTTCAGCGTCGTCTCCGAAGCCTTTTACGCTTCCATCCTTTGTCCATAATCTTGTGTCAGACACGTCGTTTCATTGAGTCGCATTGATGTTTTTGACTCAAATATTTCGCTATTCTGTATATGGTATGTGCTGGCATCCTCGACAGCCCTTAGAACCTGCCAGGAACACAAATTACTCCCGGCGAATCCGCAGTGAGTTTGGAGTGCGTCATGCGGAACGGTTCGTGAGACATGAGTCTGAGTCAATAGGGACGGTTCTTTTTGACTCATGACGCAAAACGATGGCGCGTTGCGGGAAACAAGCCTCCTGCAACGCGCCATGTTCTGAGACAGGGGGACGGTTCTTTTGTCTTCCCATATAGCCCGTTCCATCGTACCGTCAAGACGAAAGAAACGTCCCCCTGTCCTCAATAGGTGTGTTTGCTTCCACTTCAAGTTATGCAAAAGGGCTTTGTGAGTCAATAGGGACGGTTCTTTTTGACTCATTTTGGGTCGTCCAGCCTCTTTTCAGCCCCAACGAACGCTTCTCACGGGGCTGGATGCTTCATGCGGCACGGGACGTTTTTTCACGTAAGGAATCCCGAACCCCTTCCGTCTGGCAGCGCTGTATGGGCTGGACGCCGCCCCCTGCAAGCGGTGGGGTTTTCGCAGTTGTGGCAACAAAAGCAAATTTGCAGAATGAGTCAAAAAGAACCGTCCCTTATGACTCATGCAAAAGGGCTTTGTAGTGGACTAGGTGGAGCGATTGGCCCTGAAAACCATGGAAGTACAGAAGGATTCTGGTTTCATTATCATGGCGCAAATTATCGAAATTCACATTGTTGGTTTATCATATAAATAGTAGGTGCACTGCTCTATGCTATCATTAAAGACAGAACCGAAATCCAGCTCACTGAAACAGCTTTTTTCAGAATGTTTTCAATTATCGGACACATTCTCTCTTACAAGTGGGCCGTATACTACACCAAGCGGAAAAGCCCTGTTATATCGGCTTAAGCCGTATTGGCTCCACACATTCAAAACGCGGCATTGGTTTTGCTACTATGTTCCTGAGGGCTATGAAAAACGAGTATTTCTTTTTCGTTCGTGCGCTGAATCAAAAAGAATCATGATGGATTCGTATCGACATTTGTTTTTTTGCAACGACTTCGAGTGGGATTTGCCAGAAGACATATGTTTCTTTTCCGGCGGAAAACTCTTTATGGGGACAGTATCCCATGAAGGGATATGTTATGTGTATCCTCCGAGCCAGGAGACCGCACACAGATTTCAAGAAATCTGCCGATGGGAAACGAGGAACGAGGATACAAGAGAGCAAATCGTCTACCATATCCAGGAATAAATCGGAAAAATGGTTTTTTGACTAAAATAGCCCCTGCAAGCGGAGGGAGAATCGCGGCAGCGTCAACGGGAACAGATTTGCGAAACGAGGCAATACAAACCGACCCTTTTGACGCGTGACGCTCCGGGAAATGCCCCTCTATCCCCTGGCCACCAGCGTGAAACTGTTGGACGGCACGGTGGTCGTCAAACTGAATGGACCGGAATAAAGCGCCGACGCCCGTCGGCGAAAAAGAAAGGAAGGATTCCACATGAAACAGAAAAAAACCATTCGCCTCCTGCTGTCCCTTTGCCTGACGCTGGGTCTGCTTGCGTCCCTCGCGCCGGGCGCGTTCGCGGCGGACAAACGCACCCTCTCCGCCTGGGCGGTGGAGGAGATCCAGCGGGCTGAGGGCTACGGCCTGCTGGACGTGGGGGAACTGAAGGCCGATTCGGACGCAGCTGCCCCGGTGATGACGGACTGGCGGCGGCCCATCACGCGGGAGGGCTTTGTCCGCTTCGCCCTGAGCTACGCCGCCGTCATGAACCACAGCGAACGGGACGGCTTCCAGATCGCGGTGAACGCCCTGCTGGCGGACTACGCACCCGACGGCACCCTGGAGTTGCCGTTCTCCGATGACCGCAGCCAGGAAGCCATTGCGGCCCACGCCCTGGGCATCGTGCAGGGCCGGGGCGACGGGATCTTTGACCCCGACGCCCTGATCACCCGCCAGGAGGCGGCCACCATGCTCTGCCGGGCTTACGCGGCCTGCGCCGGGGCCTCCCCGGAGGCGGAGGACGCCGCGCCCTTTGCCGACGAGGCCGCCATCGCCCCCTGGGCGCTGGAGGCCGTCCACGTGCTGCGGGGCCGGAACGTGCTGCTGGGCATGGAGGACGGGCGCTTCGAGCCCCAGGGGAACTTCACCGTCGAGCAGTGCGCCGCCTGCTTCCTGCGCCTGGGCGAACAAATGCCCGTGAGCTTCCTTCTGGACAACGTGCCCCATCTCTTCACCCAGGAGCAGGCCGTCTCCGCCGTGGGGCCGACGGAGCGCGTCCAGCGCTGGGACGGGCCTCTGGCCGCCTTTCTCCGGCGGGACCAGGGCACGGTGATCGGGGATACCGCCTGTTTCCTCGTCTATGCCGACGGGGGCATCCGCCAACTGGAGGCGGCGGTCCGCACCCACAGCTACGCCCCCCGCTTTGACAGCGCCGCCTTCTCGGAGGACGGGCAGACCTTCACTTACACCATGACGCTGCAAACGGATGACTACGACCACTCCACGATCGCCGAACTGGAGAACGGACGCACGCCTCCCCTGTTCTCCAGAGCGGGCGTCTACACCGTCGCCGTGGACGTGCCCAGCGGGGCGCAGCGCGTCAGCTATCAGCCGCTGGAGACCGCCCCCGACGGGCAGGCGGACGGGGAATGACCGTGTCCAGGGGAACAGACCCGGCCACGCGCCCCAGGCTCCGGGAGCTGGACTTCCTCCGCTGCCTGGCCATGCTGGGCGTGCTGATGATCCACGTCACCAGCACCTTTGTCGACGGGGAAAGCCGGGTCCGCCTTCTGGGCATGAACCCGGCTTTCCTTCTGAACCAGGCGGCCCGCTTTGCCGTACCGCTGTTCGTGCTGCTGTCCGGCTGGTCCCTGGGTCTGGCGGGGCGGCCCGCCTCCTGGGCCGCGTTTTGGCGGAAAAAGGCGCGGCGCTTTCTGCCGCCCTTCCTGCTCTGGTCCCTGCTCTATGCCTTTTCCGAAGCGGGCTATGACCCCGCCGCGCTTCTGCGCCAGTTCCGGGACGGGTGGTGGCGTGTGCGGATCTTCCTGCTGGGTCAGGCAGCGCCCCACCTCTACTATATCCCGCTCCTGTTCCAGTTCTACCTGCTGTCCCCGCTGCTGCTGCGCTGGGTCCGAAAAAGGCCGGGCTGGACCCTGGGCTGCGCGTTTTTTTCCACCCTGCTGCTGACCGGCTGGCACATGCTGGAGACGCTGGGCCTTCTGCCGCTGCCCTACCCGCCCTACCTGTGGATGAGCGCCCCGCTGTGGCTGTTCTACTATGTGCTGGGGCTTTGGCTGGCGCGGATTCCCCCGGAGCGGCTGCGGGGCGCGGCCGCCCGGTCCCCGGCGGTGCTGACGCCCCTGACGGCGGCCTTCGCGCTGCTGTACTGCCTCGGCTCTGCGCGGCTGGGGGTCACCGATTCCCTGAGACCGGCCCTGCTGCTCTACGCGCCCGGGTTCCTATGGACGGGCACGGCCCTCTGGCAGCAGTTGGGGACCCGGGCCTTTGTCCGTCGGGCGGTGGACTTTCTCGCGCCCTTGTCCATGGACATCTATTTTTCCCACGTCCTGGCCCTGGTCTGGCTGCGCCGCGTCCCGCTGCTCCAAGTTGGCACCCGGGGGATGCTGCTGCTTTTGGTCGCCACCTTCCTGGCGTCCCTGGGGCTGGCCTGTGGGATCGGGGCGGTGCGGCGATGGGTTTCGAGGCGCGAGTGAGTCAAAAAGACCCGTCCCTTTTGACTCAGTCCCTTTTGACTCACTTTTGACGCAAAACGATGGCGCGCTGCGGGAAACAAGCCTCCTGCAACGCGCCATGTTCCTTTATCTTGCCACCCCATCCGTGGCCGTTTCCCCCGCCAGCCGGATCACCAGCCGGTGGGGCAGGCAGACGATGGGGGCGGCGCTGTCCGTGAGCCAGCCCTGCTCCACGCAGATGCGGTCCGGGCAGTCTGCCTCCAGGACCCGGATGCCGCCGGGGCGCACTTCTACGATGTTATATCCCCCATCGGGGCAGTCCACGGAAAACGACTCCGCCGCCGTCACCCGATCCAGCTCGATGCGCCGGAGCACGACGCCGTCCCGCACCAGCTCGGCCACCCGGCCGGGGCTTTTTTGCGTCAGGGTCAGCCAGCTCAGGACCCCCAGGATCAGCGCCAGGGCGACGATCAGGATGACCCAGGTCCGCGTTCTCAGCGTAAGCCCTCGCCTCCCCGCTCAGGACTCGATGCCCGTCACGGTGACGCCGCCCAGCCGGGTCAGGGCCGGGACGCGCCAGTTGTCATACTGCACCGTCTCGGCGGACAGGCGCAGTTCCCCCAGCAGCGCGTGCATGTTGCCGGAGATGCTGCCGCCGCTGACCGGAACTGTGCGCTCCCCGTCGTGCCAGTAGGCCAGGCGGATCTCGCCGAAGATGTCCCCGGTCATGGGGTCCACCTGGAAGTCGGAGAACTCCACCGGCTCCAGCCAGCTCCCCTGCCGCAGCTCCGCCTCGCTCCTGCTGCCGCCACTGACGGCCAGGTTGCCGGGCATGAAGCTGTCCTCCAGGCCCATGTAGGCGGAGAACATCCGCCCGCCCAGATAGTGTTCGGGCACGCCGTCGCGCAGCATCACCAGATCCCGGATGGGCGCGCCCTCGGCGTCGAAGGCCCGGTTGCGGGAGGAGTTGGGCAGCTCCCGCAGGGCCGTCAGGGTGACCCGGTCGCCCTGCACGTCCTCCGCGATGGGCACCCCCAGCTTCCAGTCGCTGAGCTGCCGCAGCACCATGGACGGGTCCAGACGGGCGGCGAAGTAGCGGTAGACGGCCAGCACGTCGTCGGTACTCAGCAGCACGTCCGCCCGCCCCAGGGGGGGCGTGGGCGCGGCGCGCAGCCGGTCCCGGCCATAGGCCATGGTGCGCTCCAGGTTCCGGCGCAGCCCGGCGGCGTCGCAGCTGCCGCTGTTGTACATTCTGTAAAGCTCGATCTCCTCCCGTCCGCTCCGGGCGTTGACCACCACCTCCGCCATGCTGCGGGGATAGGTCTCCGTCACGTCGATGCCCTGGGAGTTGACGAAGCGGCGGGTGACGGCGGAGACGAAGATCTCATAGCTGTTCAGGTCCTCGGTCTCCGTCTCCGGCAGGCTGGCCAGGGTGGTGAGAAAGTCTTTGGCAATGGAGGGCACGTCCACGCCGGCGCTGTTCCGATGGGCTGCGTGGGCCGCGTCGGGGCCGCGCAGCGTATAGATCCGGTTGGGGGCCAGACTGGCCTGGGCTTTCAGGCGCTCCACCAGGCGGCGGGCCTCCTCCGGCGTGGCGCTGGGGTGGATCTCCGCCTCCGCCGCGCCGATGGACGCCTCCCCGATGTGCTGATAGACCTTCACGCTGATGTGCTCCACCGCCTTTGCCCGGTTCTGGTCCAGGGCGTGGCGGATGAAGTAGAACTCCCAGCCCTCGGTCTTCTCGTCGGTCACTTCCCAGGCGTAGACCCCGGCTCCTTTCAGCAGCTCCAATACCTGTTCCAGCATCATCCCAGCCTCGCTTTCGTCTTGAGATAGGGGCCGCCGTCGGACACCTTGACCCACTCCTTATGGCCCTTGCCGCAGCCGCCGCTGCCGAAGACCTGCCGGTCCCGGCTGAGCATGGAGATACCGCCCAGCAGGTCGGGCACATACCCTGTCATGATAATGGGAGCCACCACGCGGCCCGTGAGCTTGCCGTCCACGATCTCCCGGCCCAGCTTGATGATGCACTGGATACCCCAGTGCTTGGGGTCCTCCATGCCGCTCTCCATGCCCTCCAGCAGATAGCCGCGCTGCACGGAGGCGATCATCTCCTCCAAAGTGCTGTCCCCGGAGTCGAAGACGGTGTTGGTCATGCGGGTGTAGACCTTGTGCTCGAAGTTCTCCCGCTTGCCGTTGCCGGTGGGCTCCACGCCCAGGCGCAGGGCGCTGAGGGCGTCGCAGATGCCGGTGCGCAGAATGCCCCGGTCGATCTCCGTCACGTCCCCGGCCAGGGTGCCCTCGTCGTCGAAGGCGTAGCTGGTCACGTCCTCGGCGCAGAGGGCGCCCTCGTGCATGGTGCAAGGCTCGCTGCCCACCCGCTTGTCGATGTAGTCCTTCCCCAGCGCCCGGTTCTTCACGAACATGTCCATCTCCACGCCGTGGCCGAAGGCCTCGTGGGCGATGAGCCCCGTCACCTCCGGGGCGGTGATGATCTCGTACTCCCCCGGCTCGATGGACTCCGCCGACAGCAGCTCCACGGCGGTCTGCACGGCCTTGTCCAGCTTCTCCGCCAGTCCGGCGAACAGTTCCGGCCCGCCCAGGCCGGAGAGGCTTTCATAGCCCACCTGGTTGCGGCCGTGCTCCATCACCACGGCGGCCACGGTCCCCTCGGAGTAGACGTAGCTCTGGCTCAGGTCCCGGTTGCGGCTCAAAAAGAGCTTGGAGATGTGGGTGCTCTGGGCGCTGGCCATGCACTCGATCACGCGGCTGTACAGCGTCATGCCCCGGTCGGAGATGGCGGTCAGCGCCGCCACCAGCGCGCCGACGTCCGCGGTCTCCGGGAGCTGTTCGGTCTCCTTCTCCACGAACAGGGTCAGCGGCTTATCCGGGAGCTTCGGAGTCTCATAGACCTGGGTTCCCGTGGCCCGCAGCAGCGCCATCTGCGCGTCCAGGGCGCGCCGGATCTGCGCATACGCCGCTTCCGGCCTGGCCGGGTCGAATTCGTTCAGGGCGTACTCGCTGTACAGCCCGTCCTTCCAGACCCGGAACACCACGCCCCGCTCGGTGGTCATGGTCTCGCTGCGCACGGCTTTGGCGTGCTGGGAAATGTTCACCGCCAGGCCCACGGAGTCCGCGGCCAGGGCGCTGACATAGTCGTAATCCCGCTCCAGCAGGGCGATCAGGCGCGCAAGGCCGTCCCGAATGCCCAGCAGATAGGGAGAAAAGGGTGCTTTCATTCCATCCGTCCTTTCTGTTGCTTGGTTTTACCAGTATAGGACATATCGGGCCCAAACGCAAGGGGATGTTGCGCGCCGCGATTTCCCCAAATTTCCCGCGCACACCTTGCGTCCCGGCCGAAAGCATGATAAAATCCAGGCAAGGGGAGATGCGCCATGGAAAACATCTATACTGCGCCGCTGGAGATCCGGTTCAGCCAGTGCGACCACAGCGGCCGCCTGGGGGCGGAGCAGGCTTTCCTGCTCTGCATGGACCTGGCCGGGACCCACGCCGCCCGCCTGGGCTGCGGCGTGGGGCAGCTGGCAGAGCGGGGACTGCATTGGGTGGCGGTGAAGACCCTGCTGCGGCTGCACCGGGTCCCCGCGCTGGGGGAGCTCTGCACCGCCAGCACCTGGCCGGAAGCGCCGGGCCGGGTTAGCAACTGCCGGAACTATCTGCTCCGGGCCGGGGACGAGACCCTGCTGGCAGCCCGGACCGAGTGGGCCGTGCTGGACGAGGCAGGGCGCCTCCAGCCCGTGCGTCCGCTCTATGACCCGGACATGTGTTTCGAGACCGCCCGGGCCCTGGAGCAGCCCTTTCACCGCTTCGCCGGAGCCTTCCCGGACGCGCCGATTGCGGAGTACCGGGTCCGCAGCACGGACATCGACCTGGCCGGGCACATGAACAACGCCGCCTATGTGCGGATGCTGCTGGGCCTCTATTCCACGGCGGAGCTGGACGCACGGCCCCTGCGGGAGCTGGAACTCCACTACCGCGCCGCCGCCCGCGAAGGCGACCGGCTGCTCCTGCGCCGCAGGGCGGTGGAGGGCGGTACGGAGCTTCAGGCCGCCGCGCCGGAGGGCCCCGTGATCCTGCTGGCGTATCTCGCGCAGAATGGATGACGAAGAAAGGGCTCCCCCCGGCAAAGGAGGGAGCCCCAGGCGTTTTCATCAGGTTTTATCGTTTCTTTTTCTTTGTTCAGCAGCAGCGCCCGAAGAGCAGGCAGAGCAGCTGCCAGAGGGAACCGCAATCAAAATTACACATGCTCAGAACCTCCCGGTATGGATTTGTCTCTCGAGGACGCATTCATTGTACCAGCTTTGCAGGCGGATTTCAAAGACAATGCCTGCCATCTCTGCTTGCATTTTCCCGCAATACGGGATATATTGAGAGAAACGGGGGCATCGCCCCGAACATTTTTTGGAAATGCGGAGGAATATACCATGCTGTTTCTCATCGCCGCGGCGCTGACGCCCACGGCACAGTGGATCTCGGACGTGTTTTTTGCGCTGGACAAGGCCATATTGGAGTGGTATCACAGCCTGGCCCTGAGCGCCGGGCAGGTGCTGACCCCCCTGGCCGACCTGGTGAGCTGGACGGGCTGGAAGGGGCTGTTTCTGATCGTCGTGACGCTCATCCTGCTGCTGTTCCGCAAGACGCGGAAGACCGGCCTGTACTGCGCCGCCGCCATGCTGATCGGCTATGTGCTGGTGAACGTCCTGATCAAGCCCGCCATCGCCCGGCCCCGGCCCTACGCCTTTGACGAGACCATCCGCCAGTGGTGGGACTACGTCAGCGGCCTGTCCTTCTCTTTGAAGGAATCCGACCTCTCCTTCCCCAGCGGCCACATGAACGCCGCCTGCGCCTTCGCCGGCGGGGTGGTCTTCTCCAGAGGCAAGAAGTGGCTGGCCCCGATGCTGGTCTATGTCATCCTGATGGGCATGAGCCGGAACTATCTCCAGGTACACTACCCCTCCGACATCCTCTTCGCGTTCTGCACCGGCCTGCTGGCCGCCGTGGCGGGGGCGCTGCTCATGCGGGCGGTGTACCGGAAGTGGGGGGAGAGTAAGCTGCTGCGGGAGGGCTGAACCCGGCAGCTTCCAGTCACAACCAGATACCGCAGAACGTCTCTTTCTCTGTCGGCGCGGAGAGAGAGGCGTTTTCGTTTTTCCGCAAATCATCTGATTTTCTTGAAATCAAAATAAAAAAATCAAAATTTTTAATATTTCCAGTTGTATTTCTATCGTGTTCGTGATATACTATGCGCGGAGGTGATATGATGCTGGTCGAGTTCTCCTTTTCAAATTACCGCTCTTTCCGCGACAAGGCGACCTTGTCCATGGAGGCAGCCGGGCTGGGCGCTTTCAAAAACAGCCTCATTTCCTGCAACAGCCTGAAACTGCTGCCGGGCGCCGGCCTGTTTGGCAAAAACGGCGGCGGGAAAAGCAACGTCATCCGGGCCTTCTGGCTTGCCGCGCAGTTTATTCAAAACGCCCAGCGGACGCAGCATGACGGGGCGCATGTGCCGGTCACCCCCTTTTTGCTGGACGGGCATTCTGCCCAAACGCCAAGTTCCTTTGCATTCATTTACGTCTTTGACCAAACCAAATACTGGTACGGCTTCTCCGCCACGAGAGAAAAGCTGACGGAAGAGTATCTGTATCACGCCCCGAAAGGGCAGAAGGCTTTGGTGTTTCGCAGGGAGGGACAAGAGTTTACGTTTACCGAAGACAGAGCGAAACGGTCGATGATCGCGGAAGCTGTCGCGGAAAATCAACTGTTCTTTTCCGTGGCCTGCACCATGAACGACGCCGTCTGCGTCCGGGCCATGCGCTGGTTTCGGGAGCATCTGTTCTTCTCGCAGGATTATTCCGACCTGCCCAGTCAGCTCATCGAATACGCGGAGGACTCCAACATGCTGCGGGCAATCTCAGACTACGCCAAGGCTGCGGACTTGGGCATTGACGATGTGCGCTTTGAGTTCGACAACCAGAACGTAGACGTGCAAAGCCCTCTGCCCGCTGAGATGCCGGAGGACCTAAGGGCCGCGCTGACACAGTTTCTGCGAACCATAACGCAAGGGTCCCACGGCCCCAGTGTCCGTATGGAAATGGGAAGAATTACGGCAAAGACCATCCATCCGGGCGAAAACGGTCCGTATGAGCTGAATCTCACCGATGAGTCAGACGGTACAAAAAAACTGATGGCGCTGGCCCCCGCCATTGAGTCCGTACTGCAAAAAGGCGGCGTACTCCTGGCGGACGAACTTGAGCGCGAACTGCATCCCACGCTGGTCAACTTGATTTTATCCAAATTCCAGAGCAAACGAACGAACCCGAACGGGGCACAAATCATTTTTACGACACACAACACAGAGCTTCTGAATTTGGAACTCCTGAGAAAGGATCAGATCTATCTGGTGGACAAGCAGTCCCGCACCGGAGTCTCCGAGCTTTACAGCATCAGTGATTTTGCCACGCGGACTTCGGACAACATTCACAAAGGCTACCTCATCGGCAAATACGGCGCCGTCCCCAACGTCGAAGTGGAGGAGGTGGAGTAATTGCCGCGCAGAGGAAGCGGAACGCGGAGGGCAAAGAAAATTGTCCAGGTCTTTTGCGAAGGAGAAAGCGAACAGGCATACGCAGAATTTTTGAAGAAAACATTTTCCGATGTGGCTGTC
Organism: Oscillospiraceae bacterium; assembly: GCA_017542425.1. Classification (GTDB taxonomy): domain Bacteria; phylum Bacillota; class Clostridia; order Oscillospirales; family Oscillospiraceae; genus RGIG7114. Next base: position 17,194 of record JAFXXH010000032.1, read on the forward strand.
ATCGCGTCCCACAGAAAAACGGACCTGTTCGATGATACAAGAAGCTGTTTTTTGAAGGAAAAGCGATTCCGGGATAACGTGGATGTGATCGACGAAGTCTGGTTCTTTTTCGACGTGGAAACCAAAGACATCAGTCAGTGGGAACACAGACTCGGCGTCATCCGTGGGATACGAAAGCTCCGAAAAAGGCAGCAGCTCCGGGTTCGTCTGTTGATGACCACGGGCTGCATCGAGTACTGGCTGATGCTCCATTACAACAATTACTGTCCGGCGTCCATCCTGACCGTAGCGGAGAAAGCGCGTGTCATAGAAGATTTGAAGGAACAGGAGCCAACTTACAAAAAAGGGGACCTTTCTTCGATCTTCAAGATCGCGGAACACTACCATAGGGCAAGCGAACACGCCAAAGAGAACTTCCGCAGACTGCTGGACGAAGGGATGCCCGGCTTGGAAGATACGGACGAGCGCAATCAATGGCTTTGCAGGAATTGCTTTACCTTTTCGACGGTCTTTGAGGCCATCGAATTCCTGGAAAGTCTTACATAACGCCAGCGAAGCGGCCAGGCCAAGCACCTGACCGCTTCCTTGCGTCAAATCTCCCGAGTTCCCGCGCTCAGCCCCCGCTCACCGGCCGCATCCGCCCCGTATGGTCCACCACATAGTCCCCCCGCAGCAGCAGCTCGCTCACCGGGACGATGCGATAGCCCCGGCTCAGGAGGGTCTCGATGATCTCCGGCAGGGCCTCCGGGGTGTGGAGGGCGGCGTTGTGGAACAGGACGATGCTCCCGTCCCGGACGGACTCGGTCACCCGGCGGCTGATCTCCGCTGCGGGCAGGTCCTTCCAGTCCAGGGAGTCCACGTCCCACTGGATCGTGGTCAGGCCCAGCTCCTCTGCCGTCTGCACCACCAGGTCGTTGTACTCCCCGTAGGGCGCCCGGAACAGCGTGGGGCGCGCTCCGGTGACGGCCTCGATCTTGTCGCAGCCGGCGTTTAAGTTGTCGATGATCTGCTGGCGCGTCAGCTGGTTGAAGTGGGCGTGGTCGTCGGAGTGGGTCATCACCTCATGGCCCGCCTCATGCAGCGCCCGGACGCTTTCGGGGTATTTGTCCGCCCAGAAGCCCACCACGAAGAAGGTGGCCTTCACCTCATAGCGGGCCAGGATGTCGATGAGGGTCTGGGTGTCCTCGTTCCCCCAGGCCGCGTCAAAGGTCAGGCTCACGCAGGTATCGTCCCGCTCCACGCTGTAGACCGGCAGCTTCCGGTCCTTCATGGCCGCCGCCGAGATGAAAGACGGCGTGGCCGCCGCCACAAACAGCAGCGCCACGGCCACCGCCAGCATCACACTGCCGAGAAAGCTCCGGTTGTATTTCCCCTGTTCCTCCATATCGCGCCTCCCTGCACGCAAGTCTCTACCGGCAGCGCCCCGCCGGGCGTACCTGTAGCGCATTCTATGCGCCGCCGGGCGCAAACATGAGGACGGGCTGCAGAATCCCGCAGCCCGTCCCTCGATCCGTCTTCGTTCTCCCAAACCCGCGCCGCCGGGCGCCCCCGATCCCGTACAGCGCCCGCTTCCGCCTCAGAACTGCCAGTCGGCGGGGTCGTCCGCCTCGCTCTCGCTGTCCAGCACCGCCCGGAACTGGGTCTCGTACAGCTCCCGGTAGATGCCGCCCCGGGCCAGGAGTTCCTCGTGGCCGCCGGACTCCGCGATCTTCCCGTCGGCCACCACCAGGATGCGGTCTGCCTTCAAGATGGTACTGAGCCGGTGGGCGATGACCAGGCTGGTGCGGCCCAGCATCAGGGTCTCCAAAGCCCCCTGGATGGCGTTTTCGGAGATGGAGTCCAGGGCGCTGGTGGCCTCGTCTAGGATCAGGATGTCCGGGTCCTTCAGAATCACCCGGGCGATGGAGATGCGCTGCTTCTCGCCGCCGGAGAGTTTGAGCCCGCGGTTGCCCACCTGGGTGTCGTAGCCGTCCGGCTGCCGGACGATGAAGTCGTGGATGCTGGCGGCGCGGCAGGCGGCCTCCAGCTCGTCCTGGCTCGCGTCGGGCCTGGCGTAGAGCAGGTTTTCCCGGATGCTGCCATTGAACAGGTAGGTGTCCTGGGTCACCACGCCCACCCGCTCCCGCAGGTATTGCAGGTCGAAGTCCCGCACGTCCACCCCGGCCACGGTGACCCGGCCCGCATTCACGTCGTAGAGCCGGGGGATCAGGTTCACCACCGTGCTCTTGCCGGAGCCGGAGGGCCCCACAATGGCGTACATCTTCCCGGCGGGCACGGTGAAGTCCACGTCCGTGAGCAGGGGCTTGTCCGGGCTGTAGGAGAAGGCTACGTGTTCGTAGCGGATGTCCCCCCGCTTGACCGGGGGCTTTTCGCCGTGTTCGGGGCTTTGGATGGCGATTTCCATGTCGAAGTAGTCAAAGATGCGGGTGAACAGCGCCAGGGAGCGGGTGAAGTCCACCTGGAGGTTCAGCAGGCTCTCCACCGGGCGGTAGAGCCGGTTGATCAGGGCCACGGTGGCGGTGATGGTGCCCACGGTCAGGGCGGAGTCCACGTGCCGGATGATGAACCAGCCCCCGGCGAAGTAGATCAGCAGCGGCCCCAGCTGGGTGAACATCCCCATGACCACCATGAACCACTTGCCGCTGCGCTTCTCCCGGAGGTTCAGCCGCGTCACGTCCTCGTTGACGGCCACGAAGCGCGCATACTCCCGCTGCTCCCGCGTGAACAGCTTCACCAGCAGGGAGCCGGAAACGGACAGGGTCTCGTTGATGAGCTGGTTCATCTCGTCGTTCTTCTCCTGGCTCTCCCGGAGCAGCTGCCAGCGGGTGCGCCCCACGGTGCGGGTGGGCAGAATCAGCAGCGGGATCACCACAATGCCCACCAGGGCCAGCTGCCAGCTCATGGAAAACAGCGCCACCAGCGTGGTCACCGTCACGGCCACGTTGCTGACGATGCTGCTGAGGGTGCCGGAGATGACGGTGGAGACGCCGGAGATGTCCGTGTTCATCCGGGTGATGATGTCCCCCTGCCGCTCCCCGGTAAAAAAGGCGTGGGGCATATGTTGCAGATGGTCGTACATCTGGTTTTTCATGTCAAAGATGATGCGCTGGCTGATCCAGGCGTTCACATAGCTCTCCGCCACGCCGATGACCTGACTCAGCGCCAGGGTGACGAAGGCCATGAGGAGCAGTCGGATCAGAAGCGCCATGTCCCGCCCGATCAGCGCCTCGTCCACGATGCGCCCGGTGATGATGCTGGGCAGCAGCCCCACCCCCGCCGACAGCAGAATCGCCGCGAACACCAGCAAAAACTGCTTCCAGTATGGCTTTAAGTAGGACAAAATGCGTTTCAGCAGCGCCCCCGTCACCTGGGGCATACGCTGTTTCTCCTCCTCGGTGAGAAAGCCCCGGGGTCCCAGCCCCCGTCCGCCCGGTCCAGGCATCCTCCTCAGCTCCTTTCGCCTGTTTTGGACAGCATATCACAAAACACGGAAAAGAAAAAGCCTTTTCCGGCGCCGGGGCGAAAGTTCCGGCTTGCAATCGGGCGGCATTGGTCGTATGATGGGAAGCAAATCCACACCAAGGGAGAATCCTGCCATGACCGCAAGCAAGCCTTCCGCCCTCCCCCGTCCCCGGCGCTTTCTGCGCGGGATGCGGGACGGGGTCCCCATCGGCCTGGGGTATCTGGCCGTGTCCTTCTCCCTGGGCATTGCCGCCGGGAACATCGGCCTCAGCGCCTTTCAGGGCTTTCTCGCCAGTCTGCTGAACAACGCCTCCGCCGGGGAGTATGCCGGCTTTGCGCTGATCGCGGCGGGGGCGGGGTATCTGGAACTGGCGCTGGTGATTCTGGTCACCAATGCCCGCTATCTGCTGATGAGCTGCGCCCTGAGCCAGCGCTTTTCGCCGGAGACGCCGTTTTTCCACCGGCTGCTGGTGGGCTTTGACGTGACGGACGAGCTGTTCGGCCTGGCCATTGCCCAGCCGGGCTTCCTGGACCCGATCTATCTCTACGGGGCCTTTTCCGTGGCCATCCCCGGCTGGTCCGTGGGCACCGCCCTGGGCATTCTGGCCGGGGACCTGTTGCCGGGCCGGGCGGTGGAGGCCCTGAGCGTGGCCATTTTCGGGATGTTCCTGGCCATCATCATCCCGCCCGCGAAACGCAACCGGGTGGTGGGCGTGCTGGTGGTGCTGAGCTTCGCCGCCAGCCTGGCCTTTGCCGCCCTGCCCTTCCTGAACGGCCTTTCGGCGGGCACCCGGACCCTGATCCTCACCGTCGTCCTCTCCGGCCTGGCTGCGGCCTTCTTCCCGGTGCAGGAGGAGGAAGGAGGCGCGGCATGAGCGGGAACATCTACGTCTACATCTTTATCATGGCCGCCGTCAGCTACGCGGTCCGCGTGCTGCCCCTGACCCTGATCCGCCGCCAGATCACCAGTCCCTTTCTGCGCTCGTTCCTCTACTATGTCCCCTACGTCACCCTAGCGGTGATGACCTTCCCGGCGATTTTGGGAAACCTGGACGCGCCGCTGCTCCAGATGCTGCCGGGCCTGGCGGCCCTGGCGGTGGGGATCGGCCTGGCCTGGGCGGGGGCGGGGCTGTTCCCGGTGGCCGCCGCCTGCTGCGCCGCGGTGTTCCTGACGGAGTGGCTCAGCACCGGGACGCTTTTGTGAGGGACTGCAATCGCACTTGCATTTTCCCCCAGGTATGTGTTACAATATCCTGTGAACCAACTTGACAGCGGACAAGCCATGGCTGCCCTCCCCCCCGCGTCCCGACGCGGGACGGCCAAAGCCCGTGCGCGCTCCGCTGTGTCCCCTGTGTAATCTGCTGCAAAATAACGGGTCAATCACAAATTCTATGGGATGCGGATGAAAGCAACAGAGAAATAAATTGAAAAAAGAAGAGCCATCGGATAGGATAGGGGTATGTCTCGCCAGACAAATACTCCGCCCTAAAGGAGGCTCTTCAAGATGGAGTATACACGCTCGGAATCCAACGGTCAACTGTTTTTGGAGCAGCAAACGAGAGC
>JAFXXH010000033.1 GCA_017542425.1 Oscillospiraceae bacterium
GTTGGTGGGCTCGTCCAGAATCAGGAAATTGATGTCGTGCCGCATGAGCATACACAGGCGCAGACGGCTCAGTTCGCCGCCGGACAGGGCGCTCACCGGCTTGAACACGTCCTCCCCGGTGAACTGGAACTGGGCCAGCCGGTCCCGGGCCACCTGGGGCAGACAGTTTTCCTCATAGAGCATGGTGTCGTAGAGGCTGCGTTCCGGGTGTTCGAAGTGGATGATCTGGGGCAGATAGGCGGTCTTCACGCTGGGGCCGAAGCGGACCCAGCCCGTGTCCGGGGTTTCCTCCTGCATCAGGATTTTCAGGAAGGTGGACTTCCCCGTGCCGTTGTCCCCCAGCAGGGCAATGCGGTCTCCGCCCTCCACCAGCAGCTCCAGGTCGTGGAACAGGCGCTTTTCGCCGAAGGATTTGCTCAGACCCTCCAGCACCAGCACCTCGTCCCCCAAAAACTCCCGCTCGGCAAAGCGCACGTTCAGTTTTTTCTGGACGTGGGGACGCTGGGTCTGGTTCAGCTTCTCCATGCGCTTTTCCATGGAGAAGGCCCGCTTGTGCAGCTTGTCGTTGCCCATGAAGGCCCAGAGGTGGAGCTGGGCGGCGGCGCGCTTGAGCTGCTCGTACTTTTCCTGGTCCTTCTCGTACTGCTTCAACTGTTCTTCAAAGCGCCGCTGGCGCTCCACCACATAGAAGCTGTAGTTCCCGGCGTAGAACTCCGCCCGGCCGTCCCGGATCTCGATGCAGCGCTGCGCCACGGTGTCCAGGAACCAGCGGTCGTGGGAGATGGCCAGGACCGTGCCCCGGAAGTGCAGGATGTAATCCTCCAGCCACTCCGTGGCGTGAAGGTCCAGATGGTTTGTGGGCTCGTCCAGCAGCAGGATGTCCGTGTCCTCCAGGATCAGCCGGGCCAGATTCACCCGGGTCTTCTCCCCGCCGGAGAGCTGGGAGAACAGCCGCTCCCGCATGGCCGGGGGAATGTCCAGCCCGGCGGCCACCCGGCTGCGTGCATGGTCCACGTCCCAGCCCCCCAGCCGCTCAAAGTCGGCGGACAGGCGGTCATACTCCCGCAGCAGCGCCTCGGAGGCGTCCTCAGCCATGCGCGCCGTCAGCTCCTCCAGCCGCCGAGCGATGCGGTAGACCCGCTCGTGGGCGGTTTTCAGCACGTCCTCGGTGGTGTAGTGGGCCGGATAGACCGGGATCTGGCTGATGAGCCCCAGGCGCTTGCCCCCGGCCACCGTCACCGTCCCCGAATCGCAGTCCAGTTCCCCGGACAGGAGGCGGAACAGAGTGGTTTTCCCGCAGCCGTTGCGCCCCAGGATGCCCACCCGCTCCCCGGCCTGTACCTCGAAGCTCAGTCCCTTTAAGATGGGATTGCCCTGCTCGAAGCCCTTCGTTACGTTTTGAATGGAAATGTCGATCATAGCTCTGTCTTTTCGTCCGCGTTATGCATTGCCCACCGCCGCCTGCAGCAGCGCGTTGGCCACCGGTCCGGCATTGCTCAGGCCGCCTCCGCCGTGCTCCACGATGACCGCGAAGGCGTAGGGGTGGGCCGCGTCGTTCAAAAACCCGGCGAACCAGGCGTGGCTGGTGCCGTCGCCCACCTCGGCGGTGCCGGTCTTGGCGCAAAGGTCCAGGTTCGGGAAGTTCCACGAACCGTAAGAAGATACCACGTTGTAGTGCATCATCGCCGCCAGGCGCTGCGCCGTGTCGGCGCGCATCAGGCGTGCGCTGCCGCCGGAGACGCCGTGCAGCAGACTGGGCTCCCGCACCGTGCCGCCGTTGGCGATGGCGGCCACCAGGCGCAGCAGGGCGACGGGGCTGACCAGGTCCGTGGACTGGCCGATGCCGCTCCAGGCCAGGTCGGCGCTGCCCGCCGGGGAGGCTTCAAAGCGCCCCGCCGCCGTCCAGATACCGGAGACCTGGAGCTGTCGGGTCAGGCCGAAGCGCTCCGCGTACTGCCGCAGCGTCTCGCCCCCCAGTTCCAGGGACAGCTCCGCAAAGGCACAGTTGCAGGAGTTGGCCAGGGCCTGCTCGACGGTCTGCTCCCCATGGACGCCGGAGCAGACCAGCTCATTGCCGTCCACCGTCACGCTGCCGGTGCAGGTGAAGCGCCGAGCGTCCAGGTCCCGGATGTGCTCCACGGCGGCGGCCAGAGTCACCAGCTTGAAGACGCTGCCGGGGGTGTAGGCCGCCGAGAGGCAGCGGTTGAGCCAGACCCCGTCGTACCAGGCGTTGGAAGCGTCGAAGCCCGTATTTGGGTCATAGCTGGGCGAGGAGACCATGCAGAGGAGCTCCCCGGTCCTGTAATCCATCAGCAGCACCGCCCCCCGCCGTCCGGCCAGGGCGTTCCAGGCCGTGCGGTTCAGCCGCTCGTCCAGGCTGAGCGTCACAGTGCCGCCGCCCTGGCTCGTGGCTCCGGTGAGCAGACTGTAGCCCGTCAGGCGGTCGGCGAAGGCGGTCAGGGCGCCGGTGCCGATGTTGCCCGCCGCGTCCCCAACGGCGTGGAGACAGGCGGTTCGGGTGGCGGCGGAGTCGGCGAAGACCCGCTTGCCGTCGGAGACGGCGGCCAGGACCACGCCGTTGCGGTCCGTCACCGTGCCCAGGGCCAGCGCGCCGTTTTGGAACAGGTTCTCGTTGGCGGAGAAGTTGATCCACTGGCGATAGCTGTGGGCAAAGCGCCAGACGTAGACCCCCGTGCCGAACAGCAGCGCCAGGGCCAGCAGCAGCGCGGACCAGGCCCGGCGTTTGATTTTTTTCACAGGTCGTCGCCCCCTTCCGGCTGCTCGTCCTCATATTCCTGGAAGCGGCGGCGGGCGGAGAGCCGCACGGAAAAGCTGGCGTTCTGCCGGGTGTCGGCGGCCTTGAAGAAGGCCAGCATCCCCCAGCAGGAGATCAGGCTGCTGCCGCCCTTGGAGACGAAGGGGAAGGTCACGCCGGTGAAGGGCAGGATGTCCGTGCTGCCGAAGACGTTCAGGGCCAGCTGGGTCACCAGCATGGCGGCGGCGGAACAGGCGGCGATGACGAAAAAGCTGCTGCGGCCCCGGGCGGCGGAGCGCACCGCGAAGACCGCGATGCCGATCACCGCCAGGATGGCGCAGAGGGCCACCAGCAGGCCCAGTTCCTCGCTGACCAGACAGAAGACCATGTCCGTGTCCGCCGCGAAGACCTTGTGGAGCCAGCCCCGCCCCGCGCCCACGCCGGTGAGGCCCCCGCTGGCGGCGGCGGAGAGGGCCTGGGTCTGCTGCCAGCCCGCCCCGTAGGGGTCCTCCCAGACGTGGCCCCAGGCGGCGAAGCGCTGGGCCACATAGGGCTTGACCGTCAGCACCAGCACCCCGGCCAGCACCGCCCCGGCCACCGCCAGAAACACCGTGGCAAAGCTGCCCGAACGCAGGAAGGAGATCACCAGGAAGGTGACGAAGAAGATCAGCGCCGCACCGAAGTCGCCCATCAGGGCCAGTGCCCCCACCACCACGGCGGAAAAGCCGATGAACAGAAAGAGATTGCGCCTGCGGTACAGCCGATCCAGACTTGTGGCCCCCACATAGATGTAGGCCAGCTTCACGAACTCGCTGGGCTGGAGGCGGAACATGCCCACGTCCAGCCAGTTGCTGGCCCCGTTGGCCCGGACGCCCAGGGCCACGTTCAGGGCCAGAAAGCCCAGGGCCGCCGCCGCCACCGGCCAGCGCAGGGCCTTTGTCCGGCGCAGGTCCCGGAACCAGAAGCCCAGGAAGAGGTAGAGCAGCACCCCCGCCAGCAGCATCAGGATCTGCTTGGGCATCTCCTCCGGGACGGAGCTGGCCGAGACCGCCAGCCCCAGGGTGCAGAGGAAGAAGGCCAGGGTCTCCAGCTCAAAGCCCCGGCGGTCCATGGCGCGCATCAAAAGATAGCAGCACCACTCCAGCAAAATCAGAAACGCGAAACCCAGGGCGGTCTCCATCTGGGCGCGCCCTTCCGTCACCTGGGTGTATTCCAGGGCCAGCAAAAGCTGGAAAATGGACAGCAACAGCAAGGTCAGCCCCTGGCTGACCAGCGCGCCGGGCACGCCCCGCTCCCGCTCCACCGCCGCCCGCTGGGCCTCGTCCAGGTCGTGAAAAATCATGCGCTGGTCCCCGAACCAGAGCACGTCCCCGTCCTGCAGTTCCAGGCCGCGCCCCGCGTCGGTCTCCCCCTCGGCCAGGGTGTCCCCGCCGGAGAGGTCGTAGAGCGTCCAGCGACCCCGGTCGGAGCGCACCAGCACCGCATGGGTGTCCAGCACCGCGTCGCTCCGGATCGTCACATCGCAGCTCTCGGCCCGGCCCAGGATGCACTCCCAGTGCTTCAGCGCCGCCCGGGACCCGTCCATGGCCTCCAGCCAGCCCCAGACCTCCGGCTCATAGCGCTCCCGGAGCATACTCCGCAGACAGCGCGCCAGAATCCAAAGCGCCAGCAGCGGCAGCGCCCACTTCGCCCCCAACAGCAGCGTCTCCGTCAGCACGTCCATGTGCGCGCCCCCTTTCGTATGGCCAAACGGCGGGTTTTTCTCGTCTGTAAGTTTAATAGTATAACAAATTTGCATCGGATTTACAATCGGAAGCGCGCCCCCGGCGTTTTGCCCGGACAGTTCCCGCCTTTTCGGAAGATTTTAGTTGAAATTTCCGAACAGCGCGTGTAAAATAAGGAACATTATACGGAATGCGCCGCTGCGGCGTTTTGGGAGGATACTATGAAAATCGTCATCATCGGCGGGGGCAAGGTGGGCTATGCCATTGCCGCCCAGCTCACCCATGAGGGACACGACATCACCGTGGTGGATCAGAATCTTTCAGTGGCCGAGCGCATCGGCGACACGCTGGACTGTATGTCCATCTGCGGGAGCGGGGCCACCGTGGAGGTCATGCGCGTAGCGGGGGTGCCCACCAGCGACCTGGTCATCGCTTGCACCCACCAGGACGAGCTGAACATGCTCTGCTGCGTCTTCGCCAAGCGCCTGGGCTGCGGCAGCGCCATCGCTCGGGTGCGGATGCCCGAATACGCCCAGCAGATGTATCTGCTGAAAGACGGGCTGGGCCTCTCGACCACCATGAACCCGGAGCAGACCGCCGCCCGGGAGATGTTCCGCCTTATGGAGATCCCCGGCGTGCTCAAGCGTGAGAGCTTCGCCGGGGGGCGGGTGGAGATTGTGGAGATCATCTGCCGCGCCGGGGACCTGCTGGACGGGGCCAGCCTGATGGACCTGCCGAAAAAGTTTAAGACCCGCGTCTTCGTGGGCGCAGTGCAGCGCGGGAACGACACCTTCATCCCCGACGGGCGCTTCACCCTCCGGGCCGGGGACAAGGTCTACATCTGCGCCCCTGCCACCCAACTGGTACATATCCTCCATGCCCTGGGGGAGCACCGGAAAAAGGCCCGGCGCGTCCTGCTCATCGGCGGCAGCCGCGTGGCGGAATACCTGACGGAGATGCTGCTGAAAGCCGGGACGGAGGTGAAGCTCATCGAGCAGGACAAAGAGCAGGCGGAATACCTCTTCGACCGCTTCCCCGGTGCGCAGGTGATCTGCGCCGACGGGAGCAATGAGCGGGTGCTGGCGGAGGAGAACGCGGAGAGCATGGACGCCGTGGCCATGATGACCGGGCGGGACGAGCAGAACCTGATCCTGTCCATGTATGTGGGCGGGCTGGGGGTGCCGCAATTGCTGACCCAGGTGGACCACACCGAGTTCGGCACCCTGATCCAGGACCCCCACAACCACCTGATCAGCCCGAAACAGCTCTGCGCCGACGAGATGGTGCGCTATGTCCGGGCCCTGCAAAACTCCGGCGGCTCCTCGGTGGTGACGCTGCACCACCTGGCCGGGGGCAAAGTGGACGCGCTGGAGTTCAACGTCACCGCCTCCTGCCGGGGCAAGGGGAAGCAGCTCCGGGACATCCGCCTCAAGCGCAACATCCTGATCGCCTGCATCAACCGCATGGGGCGCATCATCATCCCCGGCGGCCTGGACACGGTGGAGGTGGGCGACACGGTGGTGGTCATCACCGACAGCCACCGCAAGATTCTGGACCTGAACGACATCTACGCCGACGAGGACTGAGCGATGAACTACCGTACCGTCATCAACATCATAGGAAAAGTCCTCTGTGTGGAGGCCATGTTCCTGCTGCCCGCCCTCATCCTCTCCCTGATCCTGCACGAGCGGGAGGCCGTTACGGGCATCCTGGTCACCATGGCAGTGGCCGCGGCGCTGGGCTTTCCCCTGAGCCGCGTCCGGGGCCGTCGCCCGGACATCTTCGCCCGGGACGGCCTGGTGACCGTGGGCCTGGCCTGGCTGGCGGTCAGTCTGGTGGGTGCCCTGCCCTTCTGCGTCAGCGGGGCCATCCCCAGCTACATCGACGCCCTCTTTGAGACCGCCAGTGGCTTCACTACCACCGGGGCCACTATCCTGCGGGAGATCGAAAGCCTCCCCCGGGGGCTGCTCTACTGGCGCAGCTTCACCCACTGGCTGGGGGGCATGGGGGTACTGGTCTTCCTGCTGGCGCTCAATCCCCTCTCCCGGAAGGACAGCGGGGAGAACATGCACCTGCTCCGGGCGGAAAGCCCCGGCGTCCGGGCCAGCAAGCTGGTGCCCCGGATGCGCGACAGCGCCAGCATACTTTATTTGATTTACATCGGCCTGACCGGACTGGAGTTCCTGCTGCTGCTCCTCGGCCGCGTCCCGGTCTTCGACTCCCTGACCCTGGCCTTCGGCACGGCGGGCACCGGGGGCTTCACCATCCGCAACGACTCCGCCGCCTCCTACAGCCCCTACGCCCAGTGGGTGCTGATCGTGTTCATGTTCCTGTTCAGCGTGAACTTCAACGTCTACTTCCTCCTGCTGATGCGGCAGGTGAAAAAGGCTCTGCGCAGTTCCGAACTGCACTGTTTCGCGGGCGTCTTCGCCTTTGCCACGCTGCTGTTTGTCCTGAACACCCGCAGCTATTTCCCCGATTTCTGGGACGGACTGCGCCACAGCGCCTTCACCACCGTCAGCCTCATGTCCACCACCGGCTTCGTCACCACCAACTTTGACCTCTGGCCCCAGATCTCCCGCAGCCTGATGATCCTGCTGATGTTCATGGGGGCCTGTGCGGGCAGCACCGGCGGCGGCATGAAGGTGGTGCGGGTGCAGCTGCTGTTCAAGTCCGCCTATCGCAGCCTCTACCGGGCGGTGCATCCCAACGCCGTGCGCCTGGTCCACCTGGACGGGGAGCGGGTGGACGAACCCACGGTGCGCAGCGTGGATGGCTTTCTGCTGATCTACTTCCTCACCGTGGCGGCGGCGGGCTTCCTCATCAGTGCGGACGGGTTCAGCTTTGAGACCAACTTCTCCGCCGCGCTCAGCTGCATGAGCAACGTGGGTCCCGGCCTGGGCGGCGTGGGGGCCGTGGAGTGCTACGCGGGTTTCTCCGACTTCTCCAAGCTGGTGCTCACGGTGACCATGCTCATCGGGCGTCTGGAGATCTACCCCATGCTGGCCCTGGCGCTGCCAGGGGTCTGGAAAGGGAAATGAGCGCCTGCGAATGTAAAAAATCGAAATCGAGCAATCAAGAGCAAATGAGAGAAAAACAGCGCAAACGCGAGTTCTTCCGGGACTAAATTTCAAAAATCAAAAAAGCTGTTGACAATTGGTCGGGCCTGTGTTATAAAGATGAAGCGCGTTTTCCGCGCACTTTCATCGTCAATACAATTTTTACGATACTTTGGAGGAACGATCCATGTCAACTACCATGGCAAGCAAGGAGACCATTGAGCGCAAATGGTATGTCCTGGATGCGGCGGGCAAGCCCCTGGGCAAGACCGCTGCGCTGGCCGCCGATCTGCTGCGCGGCAAGCTGAAACCCATCTACACCCCCCATGTGGATTGCGGTGACTTTGTCATCGTCGTCAACGCGGAGCAGGCCGTTCTGACCGGCAAGAAGCTGGAGCAGAAGTACTATCGCCGCCACTCCGGCTGGATCGGCGGGCTGAAAGAGGTCAAGTACAAGGACCTGATGGCCAAGCGTCCCGAGCTGGCCATGAGCCTGGCGGTCAAGGGAATGCTGCAGAAGAACCGGCTGGGTGCCGACCAGCTCACCCGCCTGAAGGTCTATCGCGGCAGCGAGCACAAGCACGCCGCCCAGAAGCCTGAAGTCTGGGATCGCTGAAGAAGGAGAGGTAGAGAACTATGGCAACTTATGTGAGCAAGCGCCCCTATCTGTACGGCACCGGCCGTCGCAAGTCCTCTGTCGCCAGAGTGCATCTCATCCCCGGCGGCAGCGGCAGCATCACCATCAATGGCCGGAACATCGACGACTACTTCGGCCTGGAGACCCTGAAGCTCATCGTCCGTCAGCCCCTGAACAGCCTGGGCCTGACCGACAAGGTGGACATCGACTGCACCGTCGCCGGCGGCGGCGTCTCCGGCCAGGCCGGCGCCATCCGCCACGGCATCGCCCGCGCTCTCCTGCTCCTGGACCCCGCCTACCGCGCCCCCCTCAAGGCCGCCGGTTTCCTGACCCGCGACCCGAGAATGAAGGAGCGCAAGAAGTACGGCCTCAAAGCCGCACGTCGTGCTCCGCAGTTCAGCAAGCGCTGATCGAGACCAACGAACATGCAAAAAACCTCGGAAAATCAACGTTTCCGGGGTTTTTTCATGCTCGAAAATCTTTGGCTCAATCACAAATTCTATGGGATTTCGGGTTGCGGTCGTAGGTTGTGCGGCTGGCGTCGAATAGCTTCAGGAAGAAATACTCGTCATCGGGATAGCCGTACCCGTGTCGCCGGA
>JAFXXH010000034.1 GCA_017542425.1 Oscillospiraceae bacterium
CTGCGAATTCGCCGAACGTAGCGTTCGTCCAAGGCGCCCTCACCCCTTCCCTCCCCCAGCGGGGGAGGGTGTCGCCCACAAGGGCGACCGGAGAGGGAGAACGTGACGGGACCGCCATGTGGGAATGACCGCAGCCGTGGGGGTATGCGAATGATGATACCATCTGCTGGCGGTCACGTTCTCCCTCTTCCGTCATCCGCCTCGCGGGGGATCGGCGGATGCCACCTTCCCCCGCTGGGGGAAGGAAGGGGCGGCTGCGCATTCGCCGAACGTGGCAGCTTGTCTTTGGTGCTACTGCCCGGCGCGCCGGGGTCGGCGCGCCCTACAAGGCAATGCTGCGGATTCGCCCGAAGGGGTTCTGGTGGGAAGAATCCGCTGCGGAACGTCGTGGACGACGTTCCCTACAAGACGTCATTGGGGACGGGAAAGGCGAATCAGGACAAATGCCTGCAAAATGTGGACCTTTCTCCTGTTCTTCCGATGCGCCGTCTCCTTAAACATCCAGGCCCATGTCCTCCAAAATTCCCGGCAGCTGGGCAAGGCTGCGGATCTCGTAGTCCGGCCGCTCCGGGATGCTCAGGGGCTTTCCCTCCGGGTTATACCAGCAGGTGACCAGTCCGCTGCGGAGCCCGCCCAATACGTCGCTGCTCAGGGAGTCGCCAATCATCAGGATCTCCCGCCGGGCCAGCCCCGGCAGGGCGGCGCAGACCGCGTCGAAGAAGGCCGGGTCCGGCTTCTCCGCCCCGATGGTCTCCGAGAGGAAAACCCCGTCCAGCAGCGCGTCCAGCCCGGCCCGCGCCAGCCGGGGCAGCTGCACCCGGCGGGTGCCGTTGCTGGCGGCATACTGCCCCACCCGGCCCCGCAGCGCCCGCAGCAGCTCCAGCGCGCCGGGGACGAAAAACACCTGCCCGGCCAGCTCCGCCTCATAGCGCGCCGCCACCGCCGGGACCAGGTCGGCGGGCCAGCCCGTCTCGGCGAAAAAGCGCCGGAAGCGGGAAGTCCGCAGCGCCTCCCGGCTCAGTTCCCCCCGCTCCAGCGCCTTCCAACAGGCCAGGTTGATGGCGCTGTAGCGCGCCGTCTGCGCCGCCGTGGGCGCGGGCAATCCGCAGCCCAGCAGCGCCAGCCGCAGGCCCTCCGCCTCCGCCGGTGGAAAAGCCAGCAGCGTGTCGTCGATGTCCCACAAAATGGCCCGAATTGCCATGTGACGCGCCTCCCTGATTCGATCTGCTCTCAGAATAGCCGATTCCGAGCGGAGATGCAAGCGGTTTTCTTGGAGGACAAGGGAACGGTTCTTTTGTCTTATCCGTTCCTGATTTATTACCCTCTTTCGCTCCGTCCTCGCAAGGTTTCATCCTCCGACCAACAGCTCGCTTGTTGAAAAGAGATAACGCATGAACCCTGATGCCGAGACAAAAGAACCGTCCCCTTGTCTTGTACACTCTTTTTTCCCGCCGCCCCCCTTCCCTTTTCCTCAAAAATAGTGTAAACTGTCCCCAAAACACAAAGAGAAAGGACGGGATTCCTATGGCGTCGAAAATCCGAACGCTCACCTTCGCCGCGCTGTTCGCGGCGCTGATCGCGGTCTGCGCGCAGCTCACCGTGCCCATGCCCAGCGGCGTAGGCTTCACCTTGCAAACCTTCGCCGTGGCGCTTTGCGGCTATCTGCTGGGCGTCAAAGCCGGTGCGGCGGCCCTGCTGGTCTATCTGCTGGTGGGGCTGGCGGGCGCGCCGGTGTTTTCCGGCTTCCAGGGGGGACTGCACGTCCTCTTTGGCCCCACCGGGGGCTTTCTGCTAGGCTTTTTCCCGATGGCGGCCCTCTGCGGCCTGGCGGCGGGGCGGAAGGGGGCGCTGCGCTGGCTCTGGGGGCTGCCCGGGCTGCTGCTGTGCCACCTGGGAGGCGTGGTCCAGTTCGCCCTGCTGCGGGAGATGGAACTGCTGCCCGCCTTTGCGCTGGTCAGCGCGCCCTTTTTGGTCAAGGACCTGTTGAGCCTGGCCGCCGCCGCGCTGCTGGCCTGGCGGCTGGGCCCGCTGCTGGCGCGCTACGGCATTCCGCCAAGGCGGGAAAAGCAGGAGCATCAGGTCTGCCGCACGGACGGCAAAGCCTGAATGGAACGGAGGAAGAAATCCATGGAGCGTTACGCATTCGGCGTCGATGTGGGCGGAACTACCATCAAACTGGGACTGTTTTCCGAAGACGGGACGCTGCTGGAAAAGTGGGAGATCCCCACCCGGCGGGCGCAGGGCGGGGCCATGCTCCTGCCCGACATCGCGGAGAGCCTGACCGGCGCGGCGGCCCGGCACGGCCTGGCCCGGGAGGCAATCTGCGGCGTGGGCCTGGGCGTCCCCGGCGCGGTGACGGCGGGGCGGCACGTGGCCCCCTGCGTCAACCTGGACGGCTGGGGCGGCGACGTGGGCGCGGCGCTGGAACAGCGCTGCGGTCTGCGCGTCTCGGTGGTCAACGACGCCAACGCCGCGGCCCTGGGCGAGATGTGGCGCGGCGGCGGCGCGGGGCGGCGGGACCTGGTCTTCCTGACCCTGGGCACCGGCGTGGGCGGCGGCGTCATCGTGGACGGGCGGCTGCTGGGCGGCGTCCACGGCTGCGGCGGCGAGCTGGGGCACATCAAGGTCCATGCGCACGAGCCGGAACCCTGCGGCTGCGGCAAGCGGGGCTGCCTGGAGCAGTACGCCAGCGCCACGGGCCTGGTGCGCACGGCGCGGGCGCTGCTGGAGACCACGGCGCGCCCCTCGGCCCTGCGGGAAATCCCACTGGACGCCAAGGCGGTCTTCGACTGCGCCCGGGCGGGGGACGCCCTGGCCCTGGAGGCGGTGGCGCGCCTGGCGGATACCCTGGGCCAGGCCCTGGCCGCCGTCAGCTGCGTCTGCGACCCGGAGATCTTCGTGCTGGGCGGCGGCGTCAGCGCGGCGGGGGACATCCTCCTGCAGGCGGTGGAAGCGGCCTTCCGGCGCTACGCCTTCCCCCCCGCGGAGGGCACGCGCTTCGCCCTGGCCCGGCTGGGGAACGAGGCGGGCATCTACGGCTGCGCAAAGCTGGCGCTGGACGCGGCGGAGTGAGGGGGCGACGCGCCCCCATCCAACAGATATAAGAATGATGTCGGCGCGGCGGAGACGGTCTCCGCCGCGCCGACGTGCGCTCATGGATCGGAATCGGCACCGGGCGCATATTCCAGGATGTCGCCCGGCTGACAGTGCAGGGCCTCGCATATGGCCACCAGTGTGGAAAAGCGGATGGCGCTGATCTTGCCGGTCTTGATCTTCGACAGATTGACGTTGGACACCCCCACCCGTTCCGACAGCTCTTTCAAACTGATTTTCCGGTCCGCCATGACGCGGTCCAGCCGCAGAATGATCTTCCCCATTTTGCGTTCGCTCAAAGCGTCTCGTCGGCTTCCTGCTGCAGCGCCTCGCCACGGCGGAACACATAGGTCAGGAAAAAGAGGATCAGCGCGGCAACGACGAAGCTCAGGTGAAAGGACCATTGATACTGCACGCCGGCCACGGCGTCCGGGTTCAGCAGCCGCTCGATCTGATAGGCGCGGGGCTCGAACACGGAGGAGAGCGCACGGCCCGCCTCGGCGACGCCGCCGCCGATCAGCACCGTCCACGCCAGCTTCCGCAGTTTCCCGGAGATGCCGGCGGCAAACGGTCTTCCCGCTTTCATGGGGGCCAGAATCTCCCGCAGGACCCGCAGGCAGTACCAGGCGGCCCCTGCCGCCAGAATCGCGCCGACAAGGCTGACGACGATACTGAGCTTGAGGCGGGGCAGGTCGAGATAGGCGGCGGGATCGCCCACCAGCGTGAGCAGCAGCGGGCCGACGCGCAGCGTGGAACTCAGGCGCACGATCTTTTCACCCAAAATCAGGGTCAGCGGGATAAACAGGACCGCGACGATCACCCCCGCCACGGCGAAGCCCTGCAGCAGCTTCAAAATCCGGTCGATCACGGCGGCGCTGCGCGTCAGTTTGTCAGTCTCCATCAGAGATACCTCCTGAATTACATAAAGTTTTTAACGTTTATCATTAACGCAAGAGCATCATACAGCGCGAAACCGGATTTGTCAAGCGCTTTTTTTGCGATGAACGCGGCTTTGCGGCGACCGCGCCCCATATGCCAAACCACGGGCATACGCTTCGCCGTTCCGGCCCGACGGCATTTTGGGAAAAATTCGCAAATTCCCTTTGACATTTCCCTCCCCCTGTGGTATCGTAAAACGCAATTCATTCGCAAATTGAAAGAGGGGTGTCCCATGTCCAAATACATGACCCGCCAGCGGAAGGCGCTGCTGGGCTGTCTCTGCGCCCACCCGGACGAGCAGCTCAGCGCCCAGGCGATCGCCGACGCCCTGGCCGGGGAGGAGATCAGCCTGAGCGCCGTGTACCGCAACCTGTCGGAACTGGAGGCGGAGGGCAAGGTCCGCCGCTCCGGGCGGGCCGGGAGCCGGGAGGTCTATTATCAATACATCGACGCCGACGGCTGCCGGGGCTGCCTCCACCTGAGCTGCCGCAGCTGCGGCCGGACCTATCACATGAGCCGGGACGGGGCGCGGCAGCTGCTGGAGGCCGTCCAGCAGGCGGAGGGCTTCGCCGTGGACAAGGGCGAAACCGTGCTGTACGGCGTGTGCCAGAGGTGCCGGGGATGAGGCGGGCGCTGCTGTGTCTTGTTTTGGCCGCGCTGCTCTGCGGCTGCGCGGGCGTTTCCGGCGCTCCGGCGGAGGGGGACGGAAAGCTGTCCGTCGTGGCCACGGTCTTCCCCCTCTATGACTGGACGCGCAATCTGCTGGGCGCGTCGGAGGCCGTGGAACTGACGCTGCTGCTGGACGGGGGCGTGGACATGCACTCCTTCCAGCCCGGCGTGGACGACCTGATGCGCGTGGCCTCCTGCGACCTGCTGATCTATGTGGGCGGGGAGAGCGACGACTGGATCGCCGACGCCCTGGCGGAGTCCTCCAAGCCCCGGCAGCGGGCGCTGAACCTGCTGGACATCCTGGGCGACGCGGCCCTGGACGAGGAGCTGCGGGAGGGGATGCAGGGCGAGGCCGAGGATACGCCGGACGAGCACATCTGGCTGTCCCCCCGGCGGGCCGCGCTGCTGTGCATGAGCATCGCGGCGGCGCTCTCGGAGCTGGACCCGGCGGGCGCGGCGGCGTATGAACAAAACTGCGCGGCCTATCTGGAGGCGCTGGGGGATCTGGAAGCCAAATGCGAAACCATCGCCCGGCTTGCATCGGAGACGGAGCCGCGCCCCTGCCTCATCGTGGCGGATCGCTTTCCCTTCCGCTATCTGACCGAGGACTGCGGCCTGGACTACTACGCCGCCTTCCCCGGCTGCTCCGCCGAGACCGGCGCCAGCTTCGAGACCGTGCGCTTCCTGGCCGATCAGTTGGACCGCCGGGGCGGCGGGCTGCTGTTCACCACGGAGGCCCCCATCCCCGGCGTGGCCGAGGCCGTGGCCCGCACGGCGAACCGGGCGGACGTGCGGGTGCTGGAGCTGGACTCCATGCAGTCCGTGACCCGGCGGGACGTGGACGGCGGGGAGACGTATCTGGGGGTCATGGAGCGGGATTTGCATGTACTGGCGGAGCTGGTAAAGGGCTGGTAAAAGAGAAGGAGCGTCTATGGCACTGATCACCTGCGAACACCTCAGCCTCGGCTATGAAAACCGGGAGCTGCTGCGGGACCTGAGTTTTTCGGTCCGCGCCGGGGACTATCTCTGCATCGTCGGGGAAAACGGCTCCGGCAAGACCACGCTGATGAAGACCATTCTGGGGCTGCGCCAGCCGTTGGCCGGGTCCATCCGCTTTGGGGACGGGCTGCGCCAGACGGAGATCGGCTATCTGCCCCAGCAGACGGACGTGCAGCGGGACTTCCCCGCCTCCGTCTGGGAGATCGTGCTGTCCGGCTGCATGAACAGCCTGGGTCTGCGCCCCTTTTACGGCAAGGCGCAGAAAGCCCGGGCGGAGGAAGCCCTGCAAAAGCTGGACATCGCCGACCTGCGCCGCCGCTGCTATCGGGAACTCTCCGGCGGCCAGCAGCAGCGGGTGCTGCTGGCCCGTGCCCTCTGCGCCACAGGGAAGCTGCTGCTGCTGGACGAGCCGGTGAGCGGGTTGGACCCCAGGGTGACGGCGGAGCTGTACCGCATCATCCGGGACCTGAACCGGGAGGGCATCACGATTTTGATGATCTCCCACGACCTGCAGGCCGCGGCGGAGGACGCCAGCCACATCCTGCACGTGGGGCGGGAGCTGTTCTTCGGCACCAAGGACGACTATCTCCGCTCCAGCGTCTGCCGCTGCTTTCAGCCGGGAAGGGGGAACGAGGCATGAGCGCGCTGCTGGACAAACTGGCCCTGGCCTTTTCCTATCCCTTCGTCCGCTACGCCCTGATCGTGGGCGTGCTGGTGGCCCTCTGCGCCTCCCTCTTCGGTGTGACGCTGGTGCTCAAGCGCTTTTCCTTCATCGGGGACGGCCTGAGCCATGTGGCCTTCGGGGCCATGGCCGTGGCCGGGGTGCTGAAACTGACCAACAACCTGCCCCTGGTGCTGGCCCTCACCGTGGCGGCGGCGGTGCTGCTGCTGCGCACGGGGCAGAACACCCGGCTCAAGGGCGACGCCGCCATCGCCATGTACAGCGTGGGCGCCCTGGCCCTGGGTTATCTGCTGATGAGCCTGTCCTCCGGCTCGGCCAACCTGGCCGGGGACGTGTGCTCCACCCTGTTCGGCTCTACCAGTATGCTGACACTCACCCGGGACGAGGTGCTGCTCTGCGTGGTCCTCAGCGCCGTGGTGCTGGCGCTGTTCGTGCTGCTGTATCACCGGATGTTCGCCCTGACCTTTGACGAGAGCTTCGCCCGGGCCACCGGCGCGCCCACGGAGCTTTACAATCTGCTGATCGCCGTGGTGGTGGCGGTCATCATCGTGCTGGGGATGCACCTGATCGGCTCCCTGCTCATCAGCGCGTTAATTCTGTTCCCCGCCCTCAGCGCCATGCGGGTCTTCCGCAGCTTCCGCGCCGTCACCCTCTGCGCCGCGCTCCTGGCCGTGGGCTGCGCCCTGCTGGGCCTGCTGGCCAGCATCCTGGCCGACACCCCGGTGGGCGCCAGCATCGTGGCGGTAAACCTCCTGGCCTTCGCCGTCTGCTGCCTGGTGGGGCGAGCGACGGGGGCGAACGTGTAAAATTGGTTGCAAACGCCGCGTTTCTGCGATATGATAGGGTCAAAAAAACTGTCCGTCCGGCGGGGCAGGGTCAGACGCCTCCCGCCACGGCAACGAAAGAAAAGGAGAATCGAGTCATGGCGAAACTGGATAACAAGAAGTTCCTGGTCTGCGATCCCACCGGCATGGGCAATGCCCTGATGATGCGCCTGAGCCTGGAGAAGGTGCTGAAAAAGCACGGCATCCAGCCCGCCAAGGTGCTGGCCTGCCTGTTCGACGACGCGAAAGTGGTCGCCCCGGAGTACGACGTGGTGTTCTGCGGCCAGGATTTCGTCAGCGTCTTCGACGCGGCGCAGAAAAAGCGCACGCTGGTCCTGGGCCTGAAAAGTCCCGCCAGCGACCGGGAGATGGAGCGGCTGCTGTGGGAGGCCGAGCTGCTGAACTGAGCGCAGCCCCCGAACCGGGCGGCAGCGCATTCTGCGCTGAGCCGTCGGAGACCTGTCATTTTTCGTCAAGTACGATTTTGCAAATCGTACTTGACGATTTTTTCTATGCCGTGCTATGATATGGGCAAACGAGGGGGGAATCCGTATGTTTTTCGGACGGGCGCGGGAGCTGGCCGCGCTGGATCGGCTGTATCGCTCCGACCGATTTGAGTTTGTCGTCCTCTATGGCCGTCGGCGCGTGGGCAAGACGGCGCTCATCAACCGGTTCATCGACGGCAAGCGGGCGATCTATTTCATGGGCGTGGAGAGCAACGCCAAGCAGAACCTGGAAAACCTGAGCCGCTGCATCATCGAGTATGCCAGCGGAATCCACGCGGAGACATCCTTCGCGTCCTTTCAGGCCGCGCTGGAAGCGGTCTTCCGGCTGTCTGAGACCGAGCGCCTCATCCTGGCGATTGACGAATATCCCTATGTGGCCCGCGCCTCCAAAAGCCTTGCCTCCACCCTGCAACTGCTGATCGACCACTATCAGGACCGCTCCCGGCTGATGCTGATCCTCTGCGGTTCGTCCATGTCCTACATGGAGGACCATGTGCTCTCCTACAAGGCGCCCCTTTACGGCAGGAAAACGGCGCAGATGAAGCTTCTCCCCTTTGACTTTGCGGAGACCTGCCAATATCTCAAACACTACGCCCCAGAGGAGCAGGCGCTGGCCTATGGGATTGTGGGCGGCACGCCGTCCTATCTCCTTCAGGTGGACGACCGCCTGAGCATCGCGGAGAACATCAAGCGCACCTATCTCGACCCAAGCTCTCCCCTGTTCGAGGAGCCGATCAACCTGATGAAGCAGGAGGTCCGGGAACCGGCGACCTACACGGCCATCATCACCGCCATCGCCCGCGGCGCGTCCCGCCTGTCGGAGATCTCCGGCAAAGTCGGCGAGGAGACCAACGTCTGCGCCGCCTACCTGAAAAACCTTGTCGCGCTCGGCATCGTGCAAAAAGAGACGCCCTACGGCGAGAGGGCGTCAAAAAAGGCGATCTATTCCATCGATGACAACATGTTCCGCTTCTGGTACCGCTTCGTCCCGGAAAACGCCTCCCTGATCGCCCGCGGCGCGGCGGAGCTCGTCTACCGGCGCATCGAGCCGCAGCTGCCCACATACATGGGCAAGGTGTTCGAGGAGATTTGCAAGCAGTACCTTTGGAAAAAGCTGCTCAGCGGCAAGTCTCCGGTGGAGTTCGCCTCCCTTGGCCGCTGGTGGGGCAGCGATCCCGCCCACAAAGCCCAGGCAGAGATCGACATCATGGGCGAACAGGACAAAATGACCGCCCTCTTTGCCGAATGCAAGTGGACAAACGAAAAGCTCGTTCAGGCCGTCCTGGAGACGCTCATGGCCCGCAGCAGGCTTTTCCCGTACACAAACCGGCACTTCTTCCTCTTTGCGAAATCCGGCTTCACCAAAGGCTGTCGGGACCTGGCAAACGCGTTTGGAAACGTGTCGCTGGTGACGTTTGAGGATATGGTGGCGGAAAACTGAGTATGAAATCGTCCCTCCCCCCGGAAAGGATTCGGGGGGAGGGACGGGTTTATTTGGCTGAAGCACCATAGTATCTGATTAAATGATATGACCAGCAAAAAAGTCAAATTAGTAAATTTTGTTTCATAGGAGATCAAGATAATCACCTAATGCAAGACAATCAAACCAAATAATCTAATACTCAACGGTCGACAACTTTAAAAGAACAGTTGATGACTATAAAAGCTTAGAAAAATCATTTGATCTTACCCAATTAAAATCTTTATTTAAGGACCCATAAATTGACTTATTAATATTAAAATGTATTAAATCTTCGTCATCTTTAATTATTTTATTGAGCCAATATAGGACTAATGCGCAGAAACTATGTCGGAGATTCATAACAGCAATTCTTTCGTATATATCCTCGTCCCCTGAATCATAGAAACTGTTTTGTAATTTGGTCATTGAAGTATTTCGCAGCTCTGGCTGAGTAACATCAATATTAAAATCTCTGCAAACATCCACTAATCGTCTACTTTTACCCATAAAAGACCTAATTACATCGTATCTTGTATCAAAGACTTGGACTCTTTCATTAAATTTTCTAAAATTCCACATCTTGTACAATTGGTCAATGCCATATAAATCATCTACTTCTACTGCTTTTCCATAATTATATAGGGTACTAAAATCACTTGACATTTGATGACCGCAAAGAATAGATGTATCCAATGATGACAAAATCATATCCGCAAATGAATTCCCTAATGCTACTAAATTTCTGGCATCTTCTCTATGATCACAGTAAAATTGAA
Organism: Oscillospiraceae bacterium; assembly: GCA_017542425.1. GTDB lineage: Bacteria > Bacillota > Clostridia > Oscillospirales > Oscillospiraceae > RGIG7114. The sequence continues at coordinate 9,951 of JAFXXH010000034.1, forward strand.
TATATTTGAACTTAACATTTCCACTTCTGAGATTGTTCAACGACATCTCTTGCTTGGAAACAGATACAATTGAAAAGCAAAAAGGGATATTTCCATTTTTAATTTTGTAGTTTTTTGTCCACTCAGCGTCGAAGCCAAGGAGACAATCGTGTGTTGGAAAATCCAGAATTCCTCTTTTTTTCATTATTTCTCTTAACCCACTTCAATACCATGTCCTAAGTACTTTTGTACATGGTTATGCTTAAATGGAAATCGATTCCATATTTCTTTTATCGAATCAATGTGGAGGTCACCTAGCAACAGGACTTTATCTTTTTCATCTAAGGCAGGCCAAGCATATGTTTTTCCGTTAGGATAAACCAAAATCGAATAACCATTTGTAAACTGGTTCCAGATGGTAAATGTATATGTTGTTTTCCATCCATATTTATGTTTCTCTTCTGCAATTCTTCCACAAAGTTCTGTCGCTTCCTCATCAGTAAGAAATTCATTTTTGTCAAGCTGTAAAGCATTGCCCTTTGGAACAGGTAAGACAAACTTCATCTTCTTTGCACCTAGCGCATCTGCAATCTGACAAGTATATAAAACAGAATCTACAGTACTCCTGAGAACGACGGCAGTTAGAGAAAAGTCAATATCATTTTTTATGAAACTACGTATACCAGCCATTATAAAGTCATAGTCTCCCCTTACCCTCGAAGTGATTGCTCGAGGGCCATCTAGTCCAATATTGACTGATATATTGTTTCGCTTAATAATTTCAATATTTTCATCTGAAGCAACAGCATTTGTAGGGAGTCCAATAATATGATTTCCACTAAAAATTTCTACAATTTCCCTAAAGTCCTTCCTTGTGAGAGGTTCTCCGCCCGATAAGAAGACTCTTGGAACACCGCGAAGATGTTGAGCATAAATCTTTAATTCGTCAAGAGTCGGATCTGGCATTAACTCTTTTTCACTACAGAACTCGCAGTTAAAATGACAATTACGGGTGATTTGAAGAATAACGGATAGCGGCCTATCCAACGAGCCAGACAATTGGCATAAGTCATTTGCTTTAGAACATAATCGATGAGTTTGCCGATTATACTGAATATCAAGATTAGTAGACACCTAAATCACCTCGGATCCTTTGTTTTGAATAAATTCTTTCTTATTTTATTGAACCAGTTTCTACCATTCTTTTCGCTTTGGTATCAGAATATTACCATATGTAGATGAATATGTCAAGAGTTTTTATATTATCTTTTTTCTATATCTTCATCCCCCCTTCACCCCAACTCCGTCTTCCAATCCCGCGCCATCAGCTGCCGTACCGCCTCCCGGGGCTGCACCCCATGGTGGATGATATCCTCCACCGCGTGGACGATCGGCATCTCCGCCTGATACCGCCGGGCCAGTTCCATGGCTGCGGGCAGGGCGTGGAGGCCCTCTACCACCATGCCCACCTGGCGGACGGCTTCCTCCGCCGTGTGGCCCTGGCCGATCAGGGTGCCGCACTGGTTGTTGCGGCTGTGCTGGCTGGTGGCGGTGACGATCAGGTCGCCCATGCCGGCCAGGCCGGAGAAGGTCTCGGCCAGGCAGCCCATGTTCAGGCCCAGCTGCTTGATCTCCGCCAGGCCCCGGGTGATCAGGGCGGCGCGGGTGTTGTCCCCGTAGCCCAGGCCGATGCAGATGCCGGAGGCCAGGGCGATGATGTTTTTCAGCGCGCCGCAGAGCTCCACGCCCTTGGCGTCGGTGTTGGTATAGACCCGCATGGTGGGGCAGCTGAACACCGCCTGTACCGTTTCCGCGTAGCGCAGGTCCGCGCAGGCGGCCACGATGGTGGAGGGCAGGTCCCTGGCCACTTCCTCCGCGTGGGTGGGGCCGGAGAGGGTGACCACGGTGGCCCGGGGGATCTCCGACTGGATGACCTCCCGCAGGGTCAGCAGCGTGTCCGGCTCGATGCCCTTGGCCACGTCCACGATGAGCTGCCCGTCGGGCACATAGGGCGCGGCCAGGCGGGACGTGGCGCGCACATACACGCTCGGGACCGCGAACAGCAGCAGGTCCCGGCCCGCGCAGACCTTCTCCACGTCCTTCGTGAAGCCGATGGCCGCCGGGATCTCCATCTCCGGGAGATTGCGCTGTCTTCTGCTGCGGCGCATCTCATCGATCTCCTCCGGCAGCGCGGACCAGACCTGGACCTCTTTCCCCGCGTTGCACAGCATCCGGGCCAGAGCCATGCCCCAGGTGCCCGCGCCCAAAACTCCGATTTTCGTCATGTTCCACCTCCGCGCACGGCATATTCTTTGTGATGAGCACGATTTTACGCCATCCCATGCGGAGAAGCAAGCCTTTTCCGGCTGCGTCACCGAAAAAGCTTTCAAGCATCGCGCCGAATCAGGCATTTCAGAACCGACCCAACGCGCAAAAAAGCGGCGCGCCGGGTCGGCGCGCCCTACAGAATGCGTTTCTTTTTGGGTCAATCACAAATTCTATGGGATGCGGATGAAAGCAACAGAGAAATGAATTGAAAAAAGAAGAGCCATCGGATAGGATAGGGGTATGTCTCGCCAGACAAATACTCCGCCCTAAAGGAGGCTCTTCAAGATGGAGTATA
>JAFXXH010000035.1 GCA_017542425.1 Oscillospiraceae bacterium
CGCATTTGGTTTACACTCCTGTCTTCCCATGGCATCGCGGTTCACTCCCGTTTTTGCCATAATTGTACCATCTACGTGTAAACCATGTCCTTGCACAATCTGTAAACTATGTTACTACACTAAACAGCTTGCCCCTTCCGGAAGGAAATGCCCGATACCCGCCGAGCCCGGGCGAATTCGCAAGTGTGCAGCGCATTTGCCCGGGCTATCCCGTGACGGACCCTGTGCTGCGCGGAAAGGGCAAGCCCTTTCCCTACAATGGCGGCTTCGAATTCGCCGAACGTGGGAGCTTGTCTTTGGTGTTACTGCCCGGCGCGCCGGGGACGGCGCGCCCTACGATGAACTGCTGCGGATTCGCCCGAACGTTTTCATGTGGGAAGACCCTGCCGAAGCTGCCATCGAGCACCGACCCCATGACGCGGTTCCGACAAAGACATTGCGCCCCATTCCACACATGGCGTGGAATGGGGCGCAATGGAGTATGTTCGACTTGTTTCAAGGCTTTTCGTTCCGGTACTCCGTGGGGGAGACGCCGACGATGCGTTTGAAGGTGTTGGAGAAATAGGCCACGTCCTGATAGCCCACCAGCTTGGCCGCCTCGTAGACCCGACTGCGGGAATCCCGGAGCAGGTCCTCGGCCACGCCGATGCGGTAGCGGGTCAGGTAGTTTTTCATGGTGTAGCCGGTCTTCTCTTTGAACAGGCGGCTTAAGTGCCCTTCGCTCAGGTCCAGCACCCTGGAGATGCTGCGGACCGTGAGGGTAGGGTCATTGTAATGGGAGGCGATGTAGTGGACCGCCTCGGCCACATAGCGGTTCTCCTGCCAGTCCTGGCTCTGGAACAGATGGGCGCTGGCGGGGCTGCCCCGCCGCCGCAGGATGCGGTGAAGCGCTCCCTCCAGTTCCTCCCGGCTGAGGGGCTTGAGCAGATAATCCGCCGCGCCCAGGCGCAGGGCCTCCCGCAGGGCAAAAAAGTCCTGCCGTTCGCTCAGAAACAGGAATTGGAGCGGCGCGTCGCGCTCCTGAAGCTGCTCCAGGAGTGCCAGGCCGGGGCGGTCGGGCAGCTCCAGCTCGGAGATCACCAGCTGGGGCCGGGTGCTGCGCAGCAGCTCCAGCGCCGTGTCGCCGCGCTCCGTCTGGCCGACGACCGTACAGGGGACAGTACAATGGGACAGCAGACGGACGGTCTCCTGCCGCGCCGCCGCGTCGGGATCTACGATCAGGGCTCGAATCATCTCGATTCCTCCTTCTGCCGATTTCGCGCTCCGCCGCAGCGGCGACGCGAAGGGCGCCGGCGGCTTCGCTAGCGCAGGGGGATTGATGTGTATGGCTCCACGCTTCCTCTTCTCTCTAATACATTATATAAATTTTTTTCGCGCATTTCCACTGGATGAATCTGCCTAAATTTGTAAATCCACGACGATTTTGAAAAAACGTAAAATTTTTCCGCCCCGTGCGCAGGACCGGGGCGGAAGCGTGCGGCGCGGCGGGGGCTGTCCGTGAGGAACGGACAGCCCCCGCCTTTGTTTGTCTCTCGTGTCAGTCGGCCCAGTGCTTTGCCCGTTCCACGGCGCGGCCCCAGCCTTGGAGCAGGCGCTCCCGCTCCGCCCGGTTCATCTGCGGCTCGTAGCGGCGGTCCAGGGTCCACTGGCTGCGGATGTCGTCCCGGTCCCGCCAGAGGCCGGTGGCCAGGCCCGCCAGATAGGCCGCTCCCAGGGCGGTGGTCTCCCGGATCATGGGGCGCACGATGGTGCGGCCCATGATGTCCGCCTGGAACTGCATCAGGAAGCTGTTGGCGCTGGCCCCGCCGTCGGCCCGGAGGACGCTCAGGCACATGCCCGTGTCCTCCTCCATGGCCCGCAGCACGTCCGCGCTCTGGTAGGCGATGCTCTCCAGGGCGGCGCGGATGATGTGGTTGCGCCCCGCGCCCCGGGTCAGGCCCAGAATCGCGCCCCGGGCGTACATGTCCCAGTGGGGTGCCCCCAGGCCGGTGAAGGCGGGCACCACATAGACCCCGCCGTTGTCCTTGGCTTTCCGGGCGAAGTACTCCGTGTCGGCCGCGTCGTGGATCAGGTGCAGCTCGTCCCGGAGCCACTGGATCACCGCGCCGCCGATGAAGACGCTGCCCTCCAGGGCGTACTGGACCTCCCTGCCCAGGCCCACGGCGATGGTAGTCAGCAGCCCGTTCCGGCTCTGGAAGCGCTGACTGCCGGTGTTCATCAGGAGGAAACAGCCGGTGCCGTAGGTGTTCTTGGCGTCCCCGGCTTTGAAGCAGGTCTGGCCGAAGAGGGCCGCCTGCTGGTCCCCGGCGATGCCGGAGATGGGCACCTCCACCCCGTGCAGGTTGAGTGTGCCGTAGACCTCGCTGCAGGAGCGGACCTCCGGCAGGATGTGCATGGGGATGCCCAGACGCCGGCAGATGACTTCATCCCAGCGCAGCGCCCCGATGTCATAGAGCATGGTGCGGCTGGCGTTGGTGTAGTCCGTGACGTGGACGCGCCCGCCGGTGAGCTTCCAGATCAGCCAGGTGTCCACGGTGCCGAAGAGCAGTTTGCCCTGCTCGGCCAGTTCCCGCACGCCGGGCACGTTGTCCAGCACCCATTTGATTTTGGTGGCGGAAAAATAGGCGTCCACCAGCAAACCCGTGTGCTCCCGCACATAGTCCACGAAGGCCGCGTCCTGTTTCAGTTCCTCGCACAGCGCGGCGGTGCGGCGGCACTGCCAGACGATGGCGTTGTAGACCGGGCGGCCCGTGGTTCGGTCCCACAAAATCGTGGTCTCCCGCTGGTTGGTGATGCCGATGCCCGCGATGTCGGCGGGGTCGATGCCGGTCTTGGCCAGCACCTCGCTGAACACGGCGTACTGACTGGAGTAGATCTCCATGGGGTCGTGTTCCACCCAGCCGGGCCGGGGGTAGTGCTGGGCGAACTCCTTCTGGCTCAGGCCCACGATGTTCTGCTCCCGGTCGAAGAGGATGCAGCGGGAACTGGTGGTGCCCTGGTCCAGGGCGGCGACGTATTGCTTCATGGCTCAGTCCTCAAAGGGGAAGCGGTAGGGCAGCTCAAAGCGGTCCCGCAGGGCGATCAGCTCCTTCTGGATGCTCTCGCCCACCGGTACGCCCTTGTCTTTCCGCTCCTGCCAGGCCAGATATTCCTTCTCCCCTGCGGTGTAGATGCGCTCTGCCCCGGGGGCCTTTTCCGCCGCCCGCAGGCCGCGCAGGATGCCCCCCGCCGTGCGGCGGAAGCTGTCCAGGCCCATGAAAAAGTCCGGGTTGATGACGAAGAAGAAGTGGCCCAGGCGGAACAGTTTGTTCGAGCCGTCTGGGTTCTTGCCGCTCAGTTCCTTCATGTACGGCCCCCCGGCCAGGGCGGCGGAGAGGATCTCCACGATGGTGGTGAAGCCGTAGCCCTTATAGCCGCCGGTGTCCTCCCCCAGGCCGCCCAGGGGCAGCAGGGCGCAGTTGCCGGCGCGCATCTCCCGCAGGATTTCGCCGGAGTCGGTCATGGTGCCCCCGTCCCGGGTGACCACCAGGCCCGCCGGGGTGGGCTTGCCGGAGCGCTGGTAATATTCGATCTTGCCGTTCTGGACGATGCTGGTGGCGCAGTCGAAGTTGAAGGGGAAGTCCTCGTCCGTGGGCATGGTGAAGGTGAGGGGGTTGGTGCCCATCATCGGCTCCACGCCGAAGGTGGGGGCCACGCTGGGCCGGGCGTTGGTGCCGGTGATGCCGATCATCCCGGCCCGCTCGGCCATGCCGGTCCAGTAACCCGCAATGCCGTAGTGGGTGGAGTTGCGGAGCGCGCCCCCGGCCATGCCGTACCGGCGCGCCTTTTCGATCAGCTTTTCCATCATCCGGTAGGAGGCCACCATGCCCATGCCGTTGTTGGCGTCCATCACCAGGGTGGTGGGGGTCTCCTTCACGATGTCCAGCTTGGTGACGGGCATCAGGGTGCCGTTTTCGATGCGGTCCAGATAGATGGGCTTGAAGCGGTTGCAGCCGTGGCTTTCAATGCCCCGGCGGTCGCTCTCCAGCAGCACGTCGGCACAGATGGCCGCGTCCTCCGCCGGCACGCCGTAGCGCTGGAACACGTCGATCATAAAGGCGTTCATCAGGTCCCAGGACACATAGGGTCTGGTTTCCATATTGTTTCCTCCTTGGGTAAAAGATGCTTCTCCCTATAGCAATAGCAAATTCGGCCAAAATTGTCAAGTCCGGCGGCGATTTTGCCTTTACATTTGTGCAAAAAAGGGATAAGATAGGGGAAACCCCACAGGGAAAGGAGGGACTGCCATGGACCGGGAAGCGCTGCGGAAGCTGCGGCTGTTCCTCTTCGACCTGGACGGCACGCTCTATCTGGGGGAGCGGCTGTTCCCCTTCACGCGCTCACTTCTGGCAAGGCTGCGGGAGAGTGGGCGGGACTACCGCTTCCTGACCAACAATTCCTCCCGCTCCGCCGCCGACTACGCCGCCAGGCTGACAAAGATGGGCGTCCCCGCCGTGCCGGAGGATTTCATCACCTCCGCCGAGGCCACGATGGAGTATCTGCGGGAAGCCCTGCCGGGCCGGAATTTCTACGTCTGCGGCACCGCCTCCCTGAAAGCCGAGTTTGCCCGGGCGGGCATTTCCGTGACCGAGGACCCGGACGCGGCGGAGGGGATCGTCATGGGCTATGACACGGAACTGACATACCGGAAGCTGACAGACCTCTCCCGCCTGCTGTGCCAGAGGCCGGACCTCCCCTACATCGCCACCCACCCGGACCTGGTCTGCCCCACGGAGTTCGGCTCCGTCCCCGACTGCGGCAGCGTCTGCGCCATGCTGGAGACCGTCTCCGGCCGCCGTCCCCTGGTGATCGGCAAGCCGGAAGCCCGGATGCCCCGCCTGGCCATGGCCCGCTGCGGTGTGGCCCCGGAACAGTGCGGAGTGGTGGGAGACCGGCTGTATACGGACATAAAATGCGGAAAAAACGCCGGAGCGCGCAGCATTCTGGTCCTGAGTGGGGAAACCACGCCGGAGATGCTGGCGAAAAGCCCGGTGCAGCCCGACTTGGTCCTGTCCGACGCGGGGGAGATTTTGTCCGCGCTGGAAGACGAAACATCCTAAGAAGGAGGGAACCCCATGAACCCATCCCAATCCGAAGCCATGCCGCTGAAGCTCAATTACCGCCGCACCTTCCTGATCGGCTTTGCCTTTTTCGGCATTTTGCTGCTGTGGCAGGTCTATGACTCCTGGTGTCCCACTTTTCTGACAGACATCTTCGCCCGGCGGATGTACGATCTCTCGTCCGCGGCGCTGCTGGCCTCCGGGGAGGCGGAGAAGATCCTGAACGTCCAGTGGATCGTGGGCATTGTCATGGCCTGCGACAACCTGGCGGCGCTGATTTTGCTGCCCATCTTCGGCAACCTCTCCGACCGGACCCACACGCGCATCGGCAAGCGGATGCCCTATATCCTGACGGGCACGCTGGTTTCGGCCCTGGCCTTTCCGCTGATCCCCCTGCTGTTCCACCATAACCAGGTGACGGGGATGCTGGTGGTCATGGGCGTGGTGCTGATCTTTATGATGATGTACCGCAACCCCGCCGTGGCCCTGATGCCGGACATCACCCCCAAGCCCCTGCGGGCAAAGGCCAACGGGATCATCAACATCATGGGCTATCTGGGCGGGGCCTTCGCCACGGTGCTGGGGGTCTTTTTGGTGCTGAGCCGCTACATCACGGCGGAGGACTCCGCCCGGAACCTCTGGATCATCGAGACGCCCTTCCTGGTGGCCAGCGTGCTGATGGTGGTCTCCGCCTTCGTGCTGTTCCGGACCGTGCGGGAGAACGAGCTGGCCGAGCAGCTGCGCCCGGAGCTGGAGGCCGGGGAGCGCCTGGCCGCCATTGCCGACCCGGTCAGCGAGGACGGCCCCATGAGTCGGGAGAACCGGATCATGCTGCTGGCGATTCTGGGGGCGGAGTTCCTCTGGTTCATGGCGGACAACGCCCTGGGGACCTACATCGGGAACTATGTGATCTACTATCTCCGTTCCTCCTCCAGCTATACCAACCTCTGCGTCATACTGGGCGGCGTGGCCAGCGTCATCGGCTTCGCCCTGGCGGGGGGCATTGCGGACCGGATCGGGCGCAAGTGGACCGTGGCCGGGGGCCTGGCCCTGACGGCCCTGGGCACGGTGGTCATGTGCTTCGTCATGCCCGCCCGGGCGGCGGAGACCCAGGCCGAGCTGCCCTTCCCGGCGGCGCTGTACGTCGTCTGGGCGGTGAAGGGCTTCGGCATGGCCCTGGTACACAACTGCTCCTTCCCCATGGTGGTGGAGCTGTGCCCGAACAGCAAGATCGGGCGCTTCACCGGCTACTACTACGCCGCCAGCATGTCCGCCCAGACCCTGACCCCGGTGCTGCTGGGCCTGGTCTTCAAGGCCACCCTGGCCTGGCGGGCCCTGCCGGTCTACGCCATGGTGCTGTACATCCTGAGCTGCAGCGTGTTCAGCGGCTTGGTGAAGAACATCCGGGTGACGAAACCCCGGGAGGGGAACTGGGCCGATTCCATGGACGTGGTATGAGGAGGGAGAATTTATGAAAACCCTGACGAAACTGGCCCTGGGCGCGGGCTGTCTGCTGGCCCTGCCGCCGCTGCTGCTGGCTCCGGGCCGTGCGCCGAAGGGGAAGCGCGCCCCCTTCGCCGGGCGCAACTTCGCCCACCGGGGCCTGTACACGGCGGACCAGCGGGTGCCGGAAAACTCCCTGGCGGCCTTTCAGCTGGCGGCGGAGGCGGGTTACGGCATGGAACTGGACGTGCAGCTCAGCCGGGATGGGGAAGTGGTGGTCTTCCACGACGAGACCTTGGACCGGATCTGCTTCGTGCCGGGCCGGGTGGACGAGCTGGACAGCGCGGTACTCTGCCGCCTGCCCCTCTGCGGCACGGAGGAGACCCTGCCCCGGCTGCGGGAGGTGCTGGACCTGGTGGCCGGACGCACGCCCCTGATCGTGGAGCTGAAAACCGGGCGGCGCCGGCGGGAACTGTGCGAAAAGACCCTGAAGCTGCTGCGGGACTATCCGGGCGCGGCCTGCGTCGAGAGCTTTGACCCGCGCATCGTGGCCTGGTTCCGCTTCCACGCCCCGGAGCTGCTGCGGGGCCAGCTGGCCCAGACGCCCAAGGCCTTCCAAACGGCGGGGATGGGCCGCGTCACCGGCTTTTTGCTGGGCCACACGCTGCTGAACATCGCCGCCAGGCCGGAGTTCATCGCCTACCGCATCGGACCCCGCCCCCGCTCCGTGCGCCTGGCCGAGCTGCTGGGGGCCATGCGCGTGGGCTGGACGGCCCACAGCGCCAGGGCGCAGAAGGGCCGGGACGCGGTGATCTTTGAGTTTTACCGCCCGGAGCCGCGCTTTTCCGCAGAACCGGTGGAGAACGAGGCATAAGCAGGACAAACGGAAAGGACAAGCCCTTTCCCTACAAGATGTGGCGGTACTTATCGTCGCACAAAACATCATGTAGGGAAGGGGCTTGCCCCTTCCGTCGTTTTGCTGTCGCTCCGTTTTTTGCTTTGGCCTTCGCGGCGCTTACAGCACCAGGCTGGGCGCGGAATAGACCCGGGCTTTCAGCTCGCTGTTGAGCATGTAAAGGCCCTTGCTGTCCCCGCCGAAGAGCTCCATCTTGGTGATCATGTCGGAGGCGTTTTTCTCCTCCTCGCCCTGCTCCTTCACGAACCAGTCCAGCACCTGCATGGTGCGGAAGTCGTGGACTTCAAAGGCGGCGGCGTAGATGTCGTTGATGAGGCTGGTGACGTATTTCTCGTGCTCCAGGGCCTGGCGCAGCGGCGTGGTATTGTCGCCCCGGGTCCACTCGGGCTTGTCGATGGCCTCGAAGCTGACGGCCTCGCCGTTGTTCTGGAGATAGGTGTAGAACAGCATGGCGTGGTCCCGCTCCTCCTGGGCCTGGATGTGATACCAGTTGGCGAAGCCGTCCAGCCCCACGGAGTCGTAGTAGTTGGCGAAGTCCAGATAGAGATAAGCGGAGTAAAACTCCTTGTTGATCTGCTCGTTGATGAGTTTGCTGACTTTGGCGTTCATGGCGTTCCTCCTTGTGTAAATGATCGTATCATCATGATATCCCATGCCGCGCCGCTTGTCAAGCCGGGCGCGCTATGCTACAATGGCCCTATGGATACTTTGGAAAAAAATCAAATTTACGACTGTGAAATCACGGGCTGGAGCCACGACGGGGCCGGAGTGGCTCGGATCGGGGGCCGGGCGGTGTTCGTCCCCGGCGCGATCCCCGGAGAGCGCTGGCGCGTGCGCCTGGTGAAAGTGGGCGCGTCGGCGGTCTACGGCAGGGGAGAGGCCCTGCTGCTGGCCTCCCCGGACCGCATCGAGCCGGACTGCCCGGCTTATCCCCGCTGCGGCGGCTGCGCCCTGCGGCATCTGCGCTATTCCGCCGAGCTGCGCATGAAGCTGGAGCGGGTGAACGAGGCCTACCGCCGCATCGGGGGCCTGACGCTGCAAACCAAAGAGATTTTGGGCGCGTCGGAACCGGAGGGCTACCGGAACAAGGCCGTCTATGCCGTCACTCCCGACCTGCGCCCCGGCTTCTACCGGGCACGCAGCCATGCCGTGATCCCCGTGGCGCGCTGCCGCATCCAGACCGAGGCCTCCGACCGGGCCGCCTGGGCGGTCTGCGCGTTCGCCCGGGCCCAGGGCTTTGCCGCCTACGACGAGACCACGGGCCGGGGCCTGCTGCGCCACATCTTCACCCGCAGCGCCCGGGCCGACGGGGCTTTGCAGGTGACGGTGGTGGCCGCCGGGGGCTTCGGGGCGAAAACGCCGGAGCTGGTGGCCGCCATTCGGGAAGACTGCCCGGAGACCGTGGGCGTCATCCTGAACGTGAACCGCAGCCAGGGCAACACGGTGCTGGCCGGGGACTTCTACACCCTCTGGGGGGCGGATACCCTTTCGGATACCCTTTGCGGCAGCCGCTTCGCCCTCTCCCCCCGGAGCTTTTACCAGGTGAACCCCGCCCAGGCCGAGCGGCTCTACGACCTGGCCGTGGCCTACGCCGCCCCGGAGGGCCGGGGCCTTGTGCTGGACCTCTACTGCGGCGCGGGCACCATCAGTCTGCGCCTGGCCCGTGGGGCGGAGCGGGTCATCGGCGCGGAGATTGTGCCCCAGGCGGTGGAGAACGCCCGGGAAAACGCGGCGCGCAACGGCGTTGAAAACGTGGAGTTCCTCTGCGCCGACGCGGGGGAGGCCGCCCAGGAACTCCTGCGCCGGGGCGAGCGCCCGGACGCGGTGGTGCTGGACCCGCCCCGCAAGGGCCTCAGCGAGACCGTCATCCGCGCCGTAGTCGGCATGGCCCCGGAGCGGGTGGTCTACGTTTCCTGCGACCCGGCGACGCAAGCCAGGGACCTGAAGCTGTTGGCCGCGCTGGGCTACGCGCCGCAGGAGGCCGTGGCGGTGGATATGTTTCCGAGAACGCCGCATGTCGAGACGGTTGTTCAACTTTCCAAGGGGCGCTGGACGTCCGGTGGACGTCCGTTTAGCGCCGACCGAAGCGGAGCGGAGACCATATTGAGTCAGAATGTCAGAGTTGAATTCTCTCTCGAAGACATGGATATGTCCTGTTTCCAGCAAGGGGCTACATATGAGCAAATCCAGGATTGGGTGCAAGAGAAGTACGGTTTCCATGTGACACACCTGAATATCGCCCAGGTAAAACGAAAGCACGGGATCATCGAACGTGAGAATTATAATAAGCCTAAATCCCCAGATTCCCAGCAGCCGGGCTGTCCGAAAGAAAAGGAAAACGCGATAACGGCTGCACTGAAACACTTTCAGATGATTTGATAATATATCATCGTGAAAGAATCAATGGCGACTATATCATGCCAGGACAATAATACAACCAAGTATTCCGATGTCAGTATAGGTTCAATAATGTGTATCACCGTGAGACAAGTTTCCGAAAAGGAACCCGCCGCCCCACAAAGGAGCGGCGGGAATTAATTGATTTATGCCTTCATCGGAGTTGAATGCCGAACAGCGCCCAGAAAGCTTCGTTATCATGTGCATAGCGGTAAAAAGCCCCGTTTGCAAAGACTGTGCCGCAGCTGTCTTCCGCAGGACAGCATGAGATCTTGCTTCCGTCGGTATAGATCAGCGTAAGAACGCTGCCAAAGGGGCAACCCGCACCTGCCGGTAAAAGTTCCGCGTTTTTCAGCCAATCTTCCAACTTTGCCATACTGTCGGCATCGGTCAGAGCATACTCGGCGTCAGCGATACGAAGTTTGGCCTCCGCCAGTCCAGCAGTCTTTTCCGCGACTGTTTCCGGCGTATAAGGATTAGCACCTTCCAACGCAGCATTCAGCCGGAAGACGCAACGGTAGACACTCTCCTCGCTGGCTCCTTCCGACGCGATATAGCGTCCTGCCGGGCCAAAAGTCTCGATAACGCCATAGTAGCTGCCGGGAGCGAGCCAGTTGACGGCGGTATCACCGTACCAGTTTTCCCGTAGCAGATTGAATTGTTCGTCGTAGAGCTGCAGCCCGCTCTTGCGCACATATCCGTCAAATCGGACTATGAAATCGTCTGCCAGCGTCAGCGTTGGGATCTGATCGGCATCCTCCAGCGCAGCAGCAAGCGGCTCGCCGTCCGTGACAATCCAGCCGTTGTCTGTCCATATCTTCTCATTCAGAAGATACAAAGAGGGCTCTATGGTGACTCCGCCGCTGGTAATCATGACCGACCGCGTTTGCGCACCGGAAAGGAAAGCGTCAATGTCCTGCGTGAAAATGTCGATATAGAGGCCGGGGCCCGCGCGGAACTCGCCGTTTTCATCGGCTTGGATAAGCAGAACGCGCTCGGGAGAGCCGTCTAGCTCGCCGTCATACGCTTCCAAACAATAGCTGTCATTGATCGGGAAGCGCCAGATCAGTTGACCCGATCCGATCTCTTTTCCTTCAAAGGCCAGCAGATCGGGCCATATTAAGGCCATGCCTTTGTCCGCCAGCGCGTAAACATCGTTCAAGGTCATGCGAGGCTTTGCCTCTTTCATCGGCTTTCCCGCTTCATACGCTGCCCAGGGCATCAGCTCGTCCATCAGATTCTTTCCGCAATCGAAATAGATCACCGGGTCGAACGCACCGGTGTCAATAGGATAAGCCATATACAGGCACTCTCCAGCCTGTTCTTCGATCCGAAGCTCCAAATCCCCGGAAATTATCACGATCAGTCTGTCTGGGGCGCTGGATGGAAAGCCTTCGCTCCGGTGCGCAGTCCAGGCTTGCGCCGAGACGATCTCGTCAAAGCTCTTGCCGCCGTTTTCATAGCTGCGGCTCGTTTCGTCAACCACTGTTACGACTTGAGCATCGGCAAATCCGAGAAGAAAGGCCAGCGGGTCGGAGAGATTGAGTTCGGTATCGAAAAGATTATCCCGCAGACGATCCGGCTCCGTGGAGGGGGCGGGGATGAAGGTCGCCCGCGCCGCCTCATAGTCCCCGGTGCCAGTGCGGTAGTAGCGTATATCGCTACCGAAGCGGACGGCGGCGAGACGCTCGGACTGATAAACAATAATCCGGTAATCGTCTTCGATCACGAACTCAAGATAACCGCGCGGCTCGGGAGAAGACGACGGCGCGCGCCGTTTCGTCCATTCCGCGCTCTCCAAAAACTGTGCAAATGCTTTGGCATCCGCAACGCCGGGCTGAACGCCATCAGAATCCGCCGGGTACAGGTTGGCATAAGGCGCGGTGTCGTTCTGGCCGATCAGCGAGATCGCGTTTTTGTAGTTAAGGAAAGACAGATCCGGGCCGTCATCTTTCGGGTTTGTCAGGAAGCAGACCGCTAGGACCACACAGGCAATCAGCGCCGCAACAATGATCCAGAACGCGGGCTTCTTGTAATTGAGTATCCCTTTTACCCGCTCCTTCACACCCACTTCTCCAAAAGCAAGCGGGCAGGCTAGAATCAGCCGTCGCTGCATGCTGCAGCTGACGAGGGCATTGGCATAAGCTTTCTTTTCTGTCATTTCCATATCGGAAATAACCTTCTCATCGCAGGCCGCTTCGACATCTCTGCAGAGCAGAATGTAGGCGACCCAGACTAACGGATTGAACCAATAGATTGTGAGAAGAAGAAAACCGAGCGGTTTCCACAGATGGTCTTTTCGCTTCAGATGGGCATACTCATGGGCGAGAACATAGGCGGTCTCCTCTTCGTTTAAGCCGGAGGGCAGATAGATTCGCGGACGGAATACACCTAGGATAAAAGGCGTTTTCACTTGATCGCAAAGCCAGGTGTTTTTCTCATATGGGATTGCTTCCGCGACCTTTCGACGCAGCCGGAGATAGCTGATAAGCCCGTATAAAAGAAGGATAGCTATGCCGACCGTCCATATGATGCCGCCCAGAAACAGTACGATCTGCATGGGATTCGCGCTATTCATGGGAGTCGCGGCCAGGGAGGTTCCGAGCGTCTGGTTGACCGCGTTGTCAATGACAGAAACGCCGCTGTTGATCTCGGGATGCCGGGCGTAGCCAATCGAGGGGCTGATCACCTCCGCGCTCGGGATCAGGCTGAAAACCGACTGCAAAGAAAATGGGAGTACAAGCCGAAAGCCCACGAGACCCCAGAGTACGACGAAGATCCACTTCGGCGCTTTCTTTAGAAGCAAGCGCAGCAACATGACCGCGAGGATCAGCCATCCGGCGGAAATACTCATATTCAGCACTTTTATGAATATGGCTTCCATCATTTGTCCTCCGCTTCGTCGATCATGGCGCGGATCGCAGCCGCTTCCTCTGCGGACAGCCTGCCGTTTTTGGTAAAGGCAGCGATGAACGCGGGCAGCGACCCGTCAAAGGAATCCTCCACAAACTGCCTCGACTGCCGCGTGTAAA
Source organism: Oscillospiraceae bacterium (assembly GCA_017542425.1). GTDB lineage: Bacteria > Bacillota > Clostridia > Oscillospirales > Oscillospiraceae > RGIG7114. The sequence goes on from JAFXXH010000035.1 coordinate 12,888, forward strand.
ACTGTTCTCTCGAGATAAGGGAAGTAACCGTCCCCTTGTTATTCACAAACAATCCCTTTTCGCACAGGCGCTTGATGACGGTATGCGTCGTCGTGCGTTTCCAACTGAACGCTTTTTCCGCCAGATTGACCAGCTCCGTGGATGTGACCGGTTCGTTCGCCCAGATCATATCCGCAAAGCGACTCTCGATGACGCCCAACTGAAGTTCGGCCATAGTTGCCACTCCTTTCGGACTACATGTTGTAGTCTTGCTATATACTACAACATGTAGTCTCAACTGTCAAGGGTTTTGGTTTGTACCACAGTTTCCTAATTCACTCCTTCATTTTTCTGCCGTTTTATATTATGCGATGGAGTTAGAATCTCAAATAACCAGTTTTAATTGCTATAAATATGAAGACAAGGGGACGGTTCTTTTGTCTTATCATCACATGTCACCGGGGACGGTTCTCGGTGACAACCTTTCATACCCCAATGCGAAAAAGTTGTCAATGAGAACCGTCCCCACTGACATAAGGTGTTTGCGGGTTTTGACTGTCTGCAGGAGCGAGGATAAGTTTCCACAGGGCGAGATAGCAGAATCAAGCAAATCCACTGCTGTAACTCTTGTTTCGCTGTCGATGGCAAAAATACAAGATTGAGACGATCGGATTGTTGTCATTTGAGGGTTTTCGAGAGGTCGAGACTCTCGCTCTGTTGTCAAATCGGGCTGTAACTGTAGTTTCGATGTCCGAGGGATAAATATAGTGGAAAATCGTGTTTTGTGAGAGGTAAAGCCAGTGTTTGAACAAGTTGAATTCACAAATATGTGTATGATTTGTAACGGCAATAAAGTGGTTGTTATAGATCGCACAAAGAGAGATTGGCCGGGTATTACCTTTCCGGGAGGCAAAGTAGAATTAGGAGAATCGTTTTCTGATTCCGTAATCCGGGAGGTTAAAGAGGAGACCGGACTGTATATCAATTCACCCAGACTGTGCGGAATCAAAGACTGGTATGAGAATCAGCACAGATATGTCGTGCTGTTTTATAAAACAGACCTTTTTCAAGGGGAGTTACAGTCGTCGGATGAAGGAGAAGTTTGGTGGGAAGAAATTGATAATCTTCCGAACCTTAACCTTTCATTGGATATGAATGATATGCTCCGTGTTTTTACCGAAGACGATTTAAGCGAATTTTTCTATCGCCTGAATGGTGACAAGTGGGTTTATGATCTAAAATAATAAAGCAACTTTTAATTTGTGCATCCCACCAAGGCTCCCACACTGCCATCATCAGCGGCTGGGAGCCTTTTTCTGCCGTTTACCTGCCCATCGCTGCCGAATACCGTTTTTTTGTGACAGGGAGGATAAGATTGTGTATAATTGCTGTATCGGAGGTGATGAGAATTGATTTTCAGCTTATCCATCGATCAGGATTGTCAGGAGACGGTGATTGCCTGTGTCCATGCGCGAACACCGCTCATCAACGAGATTGAGAGACTGGTCATGCAGGACAGCCTTTCGGACCGGATACCCGGATATGCAGACGGCGAGATTTCCATGCTGGAGGTATGCGAAATCGAGTGCTTTATCGTGGAGGATGAAAAGACGTTCGCGCTTTATGACGGCAAAAAGCACCTGGTTCGCAAAAGACTTTACGAGCTTGAAAACGAACTTCCCGACGATTATGAAAGGATCAGCAAGTCCGCGATTGCAAACTGGAAGAAAATATCAAAATTCAAGGTTCAGCTATCCGGCGCTGTGGATGCCGTGTTCAAGAGCGGTTATGTTGAATGCATTTCCAGAAGGTGCTTTGCAGAGCTCAAGCGGAGGTATGGTTTATGAAAAAACATATTAAGAATTTCTGCATCAGGGGAGCAACGTTTGCATGGAGCGGACCGGTCATCTTGGCAATCGTCTGGTTGGTCTTACAGGCAGCGGGTGTCGTTACAACTCTGACTGTATACGAGGTGGCTCTCGGTATTGTTTCCATGACGATCATGGCGTTCCTGGCGGCGGGTGTTTCCATCGTATATCAGATCGAGAGCTTGCCGAAAGCATTTGCCGGACTGATCCAAATGTCTGTATTGTATCTCGACTATTTGGGATTCTATTTGTTAAACGGTTGGATTCCGTGGAGTAAAATCTGGATTTTTACAGCAATCTTTGTTGTCGCCTTTGCTTTGGTCTGGTTCATCATTTATATCACTGTCCGAGTAAAAGTGGGGAAAATGAACCGCAGTGTTGTCGGCGAAAACCGTCCCCGGTGACATGTGCAACGATATGCTTCCGGGTGCATAGGTGCAAACAGGCACCGTTTGCATGAATACAGGAACACCCAAGGCTTCCGCGCCGCCGGGATCGGCAGCAGCGGAAGCCTTTCTTGACCCTTTCGTTTTGACAGGAAGTGCGAAACAAACGAAAGAATTTGCAATTGACTTTGTATGAAATGGAGTCTATAATTTGGATATCATCGAATAAACCGAAGGGAGAGAAGAAAGAGATGTGGCTTGTGTTGGGTGCCGCTGCGGTTCTGTCCGCCATTTTCAATGTCATTTGGACCCTGTGTCGCAAGGACGCCAGGTGGTTCCGGTTTTTGAGTCTTGCGTTCACCGCTTTGACGCTGTGCGCGTTTTATGCGGATGGAGCGGGAAGGGTGATCCGGGAGGACTGGGCCGGGTTGATGGATACCATGCCGGCGATGAACACGGTACTGTGGGTTTGTACCGGCGCGTCGATTCTGATCAACGCCATTTCCCTGTTTCCAAAAAAGCAATAACTGTTCGTCCGCAGCGGATGCGCCGGGGCTTTGCGCAGCGCAGAGCAAGGCCGTCTGTTTTTCGACACATCCCGGAGGATTTCATCCATGCCAACCCAAATCCAATCCCGGCTCTTCCACCTGCAAGACCCCCAATACCGCGCTTTTCAGTGCAAGCTGCTCCCCACGGTCCCGCCGGAGACGGTGATCGGGGTGCGGACCCCGGCGCTGCGGGCCTACGCGAAGGAGCTGCGCGAAACGGAGGTCGCCGCGGACTTCCTGCGGGACCTGCCCCACGCTTATTTCGACGAAAACCAGCTCCACGCCTTCCTCCTGTGCGAAATCCGGGACTATCCCCGCTGCGTGGCGGAGGTGGAGCGCTTCCTGCCCTATGTGGACAACTGGGCCACCTGCGACCAGCTTTCTCCCAGGGTCTTTCGACGGCACAGGCCGGAGCTGTTGGAGCGTGTCCGGGCCTGGCTGGGATCGAACGCGCCCTACACGGTCCGCTTTGGGCTGGGGATGCTGATGGAACATTATCTGGACGAGGCGTTCCAAACGGAGTACCCGGAACTTGTGGTGCGGCTGCGGGCGGAGGACTACTATGTCAAAATGATGATCGCCTGGTATTTCGCCACGGCGCTTGCCAAGCAGTACGCGGCGGCGCTGCCCTTCCTGGAACAGGGGCGGCTGGATGTCTGGACGCACAACAAGGCCATTCAGAAAGCGGTGGAGAGCCGCCGCATCCCGCCGGAGCGGAAGGAATATTTGAAGACCTTGAAGCAGAAGCCGACAGGGGAAGCCTGAACGGCGCAAAGAAGGAGGCTGAATCCAATGATACGGGCGGAGGAACACTTTGCACTGGCCGGACATGAGATCGTCCTGCGCTGCGCGGAGGAAGCGGACGCGGGCAGGATGATCGACTACCTGAAAACCGTGACCGGAGAGACGCCCTTTTTGATGCGGGACCCGGACGAGGTACACATCACCCTGGAGGAGGAGCGCGGCTTCATCCGGGCGCGCAACGCATCCGAGGACGCCCTGCTGCTCCTGGCCTTTGTGGACGGGGCCTTCGCGGGCAACTGCTCCTTTGAGGGCCTGTCCGCCAGCCGCCGGGTGAAGCACCGTGCGGAGCTGGGCATCGCGCTGTTTCAGAAATATACCGGCTTCGGCCTGGGCAGGGCGATGCTGGAGCGGCTGCTGGAGGCCATGCGGGAGCGGGGCTTCCGCCAGGCGGAACTGACGGTGACGGCGGGCAACGCCCCGGCCTGTCATCTCTATGAGCGCCTGGGCTTCCGGATCTGCGGCCGCATCCCGGAGGCCTACCGCTACGGAGACGGCAGCAGCCGGGACGCAATCTGCATGGTCCTGCCCCTTAATGTTGTCACCGGGGACGGTTCCCGCTGACCACTTTGGGCATGGCACAAACGCATTGCAATCTGTCCCATAATCTGCTATGATGGGGGAAAATCGCCCTGTTCCGACAGGGCGGGGGAGAGAGGGAACGCCGGACGACCATGCCTGATTTGCATACATTTCTGATCGTTTGCCCCCTGGTGCTGCTGGCGGGCTTTGTGGACGCCATCGGGGGCGGGGGCGGCCTGATTTCCCTGCCCGCCTATCTGCTGGCGGGGCTGCCCGCGCATCAGGCGATTGCCACGAACAAGCTGTCCTCCACCTGCGGCACGGGGCTGGCGACATTTCGCTTTGCCCGGCGGGGGCTGATCGACTGGCGGCTTTCCCTCCCGGCCATGGGCGCGGGGCTGCTGGGCTCCTGGGGCGGGGCGCATCTGTCGCTGCTGGTGGACGCCGGGGTGCTGGAGAAGGTGCTGTATGTGATCCTGCCGCTGACCGCGCTGCTGGTGCTCCGGAAGGACGTGCTGCGGGACGAGGTGCCGCAGCCGACGGGGAGCGAGCGGCGCTCGGCCTGGATCGCGGCGGCGGCCGCGCTGGGCATCGGGGTCTACGACGGCTTTTACGGGCCGGGCACCGGGACCTTCCTCATCCTGGCCTTCTCCCTCTTCGCCCACATGGACGTGCGCAGCGCCAACGGGCGCTGCAAGGCGGTCAATCTGACCACCAACGCCACAAGCCTGCTGGTCTTTCTGCGGGGCGGGCAGGTGCTGCTGACGCTGGGCCTGGCGGCGGCGGCCTGCAATATGCTGGGCAACTGGCTGGGCGCGGGCCTGGCCATCCAGTCCGGCAGCCGGATCACCCGCCCCATCATCCTCTTCGTCCTGCTGCTCCTGCTGCTGCGCGTCATCGGTGTGTATTAAACTTCCGTCGTCTGCGGGAGTAAAAATAAGAAAAGGGAGAGGTAATCACATGGAACAGAAGAAAAAGAAACGGCTGTCCCTGGCCGCGCAGATCTTCATCGCGCTGGTGCTGGGCATTGCTGTGGGCATGGCGCTGACCGGCAACCCGGCCGTCGCCAACGGTTACATCAAGCCCTTCGGCACGATCTTCCTGAACCTGATCAAATGGGTCGTCACGCCGCTGGTGTTTTTCTCGATTATGGCGGGCGTGATCTCCATGCGCGACATCCGCAAGGTCGGCTCCGTCGGCGTCAAGACCGTGGTGTATTATCTCTGCACCACCGCCTTTGCCATCACCATCGGCCTGATTCTGGCCAATCTGTTCAAGGGCATTTTATAATGGTCCCAGCAAACCAGACCACCTCTGCCAAGACGCACGTGAACATGGTATACTAAGCAGACAGAGAAAGGAGCGCATACCATGGCACACAGACAGTACACAGCGCAGTACAAGGCGAAGATCGTTCTGGAGGTTCTCCAAGGGGAGAAAGAGCTGGGCGAGATTGCGTCGGAGAACAACCTGAATCCCAACATGGTACGGAACTGGAAGCGGGAG
>JAFXXH010000036.1 GCA_017542425.1 Oscillospiraceae bacterium
GCACCCGGCAGGCCTGGGCTCCCGCGTAGTCGAACTCCGCCGCCTGTCCGATGACGATGGGGCCGGAGCCGATGACCAGCACTTTTTTGATCCGTTTGTCCTTCGGCACAGGAATTCGCCTCCTGACTCAGAGTGTGGCGGCCATGACCGCCTTGAGGGTGTGCATCCGGTTCTCCGCCTCGTCAAAGACGATGGACTGCGCCCCGGAGAAGACCGCGTCGGTCACCTCCATGCAGTCAATGCCGAATTTCTCATAGACCTCCAGCCCCGTCTCCGTCTCCAGGTCGTGGAAGGAGGGGAGACAGTGCATGAAGCGGGCCTGGGGCCCGGCCAGGGCCATCAGTTCGGAAGTGACCCGGTAGGGGGTCAAAGCGGCGATGCGCTCAGCCCAGACGCCGTCCGGCTCGCCCATGGAGACCCAGACGTCGGTATAGAGCACGTCCGCGCCCACCACCGCCTTTTTCGGGTCGGTCTCAAAGTCCAGCGTCGCCCCGGTCTCTTTGGCAATGGCCCGGCAGCGCTCCACCAGCTCCGGCGCGGGGAAGTAGGCCTCCGGCGCGCAGGCCACGAAGCGCAGCCCCAGCTTGGCGCAGCCGATCATCAGGGAGTTGCCCATGTTGTAGCGGGCGTCCCCCAGATAGACCAGCTTCCGGCCCGCCAGGGAGCCGAAGTGCTCCCGGATGGTCATGGCGTCGGCCAGCACCTGGGTGGGGTGGTATTCGTTGGTCAGGCCGTTCCAGACGGGGACCCCCGCCCAACGGGCCAGGGCCTCCACCCGCGCCTGGCCGAAGCCCCGGTATTCGATGCCGTCGAACATCCGGCCCAGCACCTGGGCGGTGTCGGCGATGCTCTCCTTTTTGCCGATCTGGGAGGCCTTGGGGTCCAGATAGACCGCGTGCATCCCCAGGTCCGCCGCCGCCACCTCGAAGGCGCAGCGGGTGCGGGTGCTGGTCTTCTCAAAGATCAGGGCCACGTTTTTCCCCTCGTGCAGCCGGTGGGGAATGCCCGCCCGCTTTTTGGCCTTCAGCTCGTCGGCCAGGTCCAGCAGCGCCGTCAGTTCCTCCGGCGTATAGTCCAGCAGCGTCAAAAAACTGCGGCCTTTGAAATCCATATTGCCTCCTTGTTCACATTGTAGGGCGGGGGCTTGCCCCCGCCGCTCCGTTTAAGCACATGCAGCCCGAATCACGTCCACCGCCCGCTCCAGCAGCGGGAAGGGGATGTTCAGGGCCGGGAGCAGCCGCAGCCGGTCCTTGGCCGTCAGGCACAGCACCCCCGCCTCCCGGCAGGCGGCCAGCACCTCTCCGGCGGGCTTTTCGGTCTGGATGCCGATCATCAGGCCCAGGCCGCTGACGCCCTTCACGCCCGGCGCGCCCTCCAGTTCGGAAAAAATATAGGCGCTCTTTTCCCGCACCTGGGCCAGCAGGGCCTCGTCGATGCGGGAGAGGATGTTCAGCGCCCCGGCGCAGGCCACGGGATTGCCCCCGAAGGTGGAGCCGTGGTCCCCGCGCCCCAGCACGTTCTGGGCCTTCTCGCCCAGCAGCGTGGCCCCGATGGGCAGACCGCCGCCCAGCCCCTTGGCCGTGGTGACCACGTCCGGGCTGACGCCGTAGTGCTGGAAGGCGTAGAGCTGTCCGCTCCGCCCGTTGCCGGTCTGCACCTCGTCCACGATGAGCAGCAGGTCCTTTTCCCGGCACAGGGCCTCCGCGCCCTGGAAAAATTCAGGGGAGAGGGGCAGCACGCCGCCCTCGCCCTGCACGGGCTCCACCATCACGGCGGCGCAGGGGTAGTCTTCGGTCAGACGCCGCAGCCCCGCCAGGTCCCCGGCCTCCACATGGAGGAAGCCCGGGGTCAGGGGCTGGAACAGCCTGTGAAAGGCGTCCTGTCCCGTGGCCGCCAGGGTGGTCAGGGTCCGCCCGTGGAAGCTGTTGCGCAGGGTGATGATGTGGTAGTGCTCCGGCCCCCGGCGCTCCATGGCGTACTTCCGGGCCACTTTGATGGCGCACTCGTTGGCCTCCGCCCCGGAGTTGGAGAAGAAGACCTTTTTCAGGCCCGTCCGCTGGCAGAGCTGCTCGGCCAGGCGGGCGCAGGGCTCGGTATAATAGAGATTGGAGCTGTGCTGGATGCGCCCCAGCTGCTCCGTCACGGCGGCGACCCAGGCCCCGTCCGCCACGCCGAAGCCGGTGACGGCGATGCCGCTGCCCATGTCGATGTATTCCTTGCCGTCGAAGTCCCGGACCAGGCTGCCCTGGCCGGAGGCCAGCTCCACGGGGAAGCGCCCGTAGGTCCCGGCCACATACTGTTCGTCCAGTTCCCGTACCTTAGCCATTGTTCTCGTCTCCTTCCACCATGGTGCCCGCGCCCGCGTCCGTCAGCATTTCGGCCAGGATGGAGTGGGGCACCCGCCCGTCCAGGATGACCACGCGCTTCACGCCGTACTGGATCGCCTCGATGCAGCACTCCACCTTGGGGATCATGCCCCCGGCGATGACGTTCTGCTCAAACAGCGCCACCGCCTCGGACACGGTCAGATGCCGGATCAGGGTGGAAGCGTCGTCCTTATCCCGCAGGACGCCGGGCACGTCGGTCATCATGAAAAGCCGCTCGGCCCCCAGCGCCCCGGCGATGTGGGCTGCCGCCGTGTCGCCGTTGATGTTGTAGAGCTGCCCGTCCGGGCCGCAGCCGATGGTGGAGATCACCGGGATGTAGCCCAGGGCCAGCAGGTCGGTGACGGGCCGGGCGTCGATGCCGGTGACGGAGCCCACATAGCCCAGGACCGGGCTTTTCTGCCGGGCCTGGATCAGGCCGCCGTCCATGCCGGACAGGCCCACGGCCCGCCAGCCCCGGACGTTCAGCAGGGTCACCAGATTCTTGTTCACCTTGCCCGCCAGGGTCATCTCCACGGCCTCCATGGTCTCCGCGTCTGTGACCCGCAGACCGTTGACGAACTCGCTGCGTTTCCCCAGGCGGCGCAGCAGTTCGTTGATCTCCGGCCCGCCCCCGTGGACCAGCACCACCTTCACGCCCACGGCGTTCAGCAGCACGATGTCCTCGGCCACCTGCTGGCGCAGTTCCTCGGAGATCATGGCGTTGCCGCCGTATTTGACCACCACGATCTTGCCGTTGTAGCGCTGGATGTAGGGCAGGGCCTCGGTGAGGATGCGGGCCCGCTCCAGATTCGTCACGGTCTCCATCAGCTTCTGTACTCCCCGTTGATCTTCACATAGTCATAGGTGAGGTCGCAGCCCCAGGCCGTGGCGGCGGCGTCCCCGTGGCCCAGGCTCACCAGGATATCGATCTCGTCTTCGGAGAGGATGCGCTTGGCCTCCTCCTCGGAGAAGTCCACCTCCGCGCCGTGTTCGCAGACCAGAATCTCCCCGGCTTTGGAGGCGAAGCGCACGCCCACCTTCTGTACGTCCAGCTCCGCCCCGGCGTAGCCCAGGGCGCAGAGCACCCGGCCCCAGTTGGCGTCGGCCCCGAACATGGCCGACTTCACCAGGCTGGAGGAGATGACGCTTCGCGCCGCCAGGCGGGCGTTGTCCAGGTCTTTTGCGCCGCTGACGCGGCACTCCAGCAGCTTTGTGGCTCCCTCGCCGTCTCCCGCGATCAGGCGGCAGAGGCAGACGGTGACGCTGTTCAGCGCCGCCATGAAGGTCTCGAAGTCCGGGCCCTCGGCCTCGATGACGGGATTTCCCGCCAGGCCGTTGGCCAGGATGCTCACCATGTCGTTGGTGGAGGTGTCCCCGTCCACGCTGAGCATGTTGAAGCTGCTGCGGATGTCGCCGCTGAGGGCCCTTTGCAGCATGGGCGCGGAGATGGCCGCGTCCGTGGTGAGGAAGACCAGCATGGTGGCCATGTCCGGGTGGATCATGCCGCTGCCCTTGGCGATGCCGCCGATGCGGCAGCGCTTGCCCCCCAGCTCAAACTCCACCGCCACCTGCTTGGGGCGGGTGTCCGTGGTCATGATGCCCTCGCAGGCGGAGAGACTGCCCTCCGGGGAGAGGGCGGCGGCCAGCTGGCCGATGTGGGCGCGGATGGGCTCCAGATCCAGGGACTGGCCGATGACGCCAGTGGAGGCCACGATCAGGTCCGAAGCCTCCAGTCCCAGCGCCCCGGCGGCCAGAGCGCACATCTCCTCCGCCGTGGCCTCGCCCCCGGCGATGCAGGTGTTGGCAATGCCGCTGTTGACGATCACCGCCCGGGCCCGGCCGTCCGCCAGGTGGGCCTTGGTCACAGCGATGGGCGCGCCCTGCACCAGGTTTCGGGTGTAGACCGCCGCCGCCGTGGCCGGGGCCTCGCTGAGGATCAGGGACAGGTCCTTCTTCGTTTTGTACTTCCGAATGCCGCAGTGGATGCCCGCGGCCTGAAATCCTTTGGGGGCGCAGACGCCCCCGTCGATCGGTTGGATCATTGCGTTCCTCCTGTCAAAGCACCAGCCCGTCCAGTTCGTCCGCGCCGGTCATCAGGTTCATGTTCTGGATCGCCGCGCCGGAAGCGCCCTTGCCCAGGTTGTCGAAGACGCTCATCAGCAAAATCCGATCCCCGTTGCCCTGGACGCTCACCAGCATGTCGTCCCGCCCGGCCAGGGCGTTGGCGAAGGGGGGGAAGTCGGCAGCTTCTACATAGCGCACCGCGCCGGTATGGTAGTTTTCGGCATAAATCTTTCCCAGCTCCTCCGGCGCAAGGTGCAGCTGGCTCCGATGCAGCGGCACGGTCACCAGCATCCCGCAGGGGAAGTCCGCCACCACCGGCACAAAGACCGGGGCCGTCTCCAGCCTGGCGATCTGCACCATCTCCGGCAGATGCTTGTGGCTCTGCCCCAGGGCGTAGGGCTTGGGCGCGTCCAGGGAGGCGTCCCGCCCGGCGGCCTCGTAGTCGGCGATCATGGCCTTGCCCCCGCCGGTGTATCCGGTCAGGGAAAAGACGGAGAGCTGGGCCGCGCCGTCCAGCGCTCCGGCCCGGACCAGCGGCTCCACCAGGGCCAGAAAGCCGCTGGCGTGGCAGCCGGGGTTGGCCACCCGTTTCGAGATACGGATTTTTTCCCGCCGGTCCCCCAGCTCCGGGAAGCCGTAGTCCCAGCCGGGGGCCACCCGGTGGGCGGTGGAGGTGTCGATCAGGGCCGTGTCGGGGGCGGCCAGGGCCGCCGACTCCACCGCCGCCGCGTCGGGCAGGCAGAGGAAGGCCGCGTCCGCCGCCGCCATGGCGTCCCGCCGGGCGGCGGGGTGCTTGCGCAACGCCTCCGGCAGCGTGAGCAGCTCGATGTCGGGCCGCGCTCCCAGCCGCGCCCGGATGCGCAGTCCCGTGGTCCCGGCGCTGCCGTCGATGAAAACTTTAATTGCCATTTTTCTTGTCCACCATGGCCTGTACACGGATGGGCAGACCGAAGAGGTTGATAAAGCCCTGGGAGTCCTTCTGATCGTAGTCGCTCTCGCCGAAGGTGGCGATCTCCTCGGAGTACAGGGACCAGGGGCTCCAGACGCCGGCGTTGATCATGTTGCCCTTGTAGAGTTTCAGGCGCACCTTGCCGGTGACATGCTCCTGGAGCTTGTCGGTGAAGGCGCTGAGGGCTTCCCGCAGGGGGGTGAACCACTGGCCGTTGTAGACCAGCTCGCCGAAGGTGATGGCCAGCTTCTGCTTCTCGTGCAGGGCGTACTTGTCCAGGGTGATGCTCTCCAGCACGGCGTGGGCTTTGTAGAGGATCGCGCCGCCCGGGGTCTCGTACACGCCCCGGCACTTCATGCCCACCAGGCGGTTTTCCACGATGTCCAGCAGGCCAATGCCGTTGGCCCCGCCCAGCTCGTTCAGGGCCAGGATGATGTTCTTCGCGCTCATGCGCGCCCCGTTCAGGGCCACGGGGACGCCCTGCTCGAAGTCCAGCTCCACATAGGTGGGCTGGTCCGGGGCCTGGAGCGGGGAGACGCCCATCTCCAGGAAGCCGGGCTTTTCGTACTGGGGCTCGTTGCCCGTGTCCTCCAGGTCCAGGCCCTCATGGCTCAGGTGCCAGAGGTTCTTGTCCTTGGAGTAGTTGGTCTCCCGGTTGATTTTCAGGGGGACGTTGTGGGCCTCGGCGTAGTCGATCTCCTCGTCCCGGCTTTTCAGCTCCCACTCCCGCCAGGGGGCGATGATGGGCATGTCCGGGGCGAAGTGGCGGATGGCCAGCTCAAAGCGCACCTGGTCGTTGCCCTTGCCGGTGCAGCCGTGGCAGATGGCGTCGGCCTGCTCTTTCAGGGCGATCTCCACCAGGCCCTTGGCGATGCAGGGGCGGGCGTGGCTGGTGCCCAGCAGGTATTCCTCGTAGATCGCCCCCGCCTTCATGGTGGGGATGATGTAGTTGTCCACATAGTCGTCGGTCAGGTCCAGGACGTAGAGCTTGCTGGCCCCGGTCTTCAGCGCCTTCTCCTCCAGCCCCTCCAGCTCGTCGGCCTGGCCCACGTTGCCGGAGACCGCCACGACCTCACAGTTGTTGTAGTTCTCCTTGAGCCAGGGGATGATGATGGATGTATCCAGCCCGCCGGAATAGGCGAGGACGACTTTTTTGATGTCAGCTTTGTTCATGGTGTGCCTCCCATAAAAAATATGCGCCCATTATAGCCGCCTCTGCTGTATTTGTCAAGTTATTATTCATTTATGTCGAATATTATATCACAGCCCCGCCTGTGCCCGTTCCCTTTGTACATTTTGACGAAAATCCCCCGCGTTCCGCCGCCGCCGCGTCCGGACCGGCGGCGGGGACAAAAAAGAAGCGCCGCCGCGCAGCCTTACCCGGTGCGCGGCGGCATGGCCCCCGATTTTGGGATATTCATTTTTGTGAATAGAGTTTGGGGTAGGCCCGGCGGTCCCGCCGGACCAGCGCCAGCAGCAGGATCAGACTCAGCAGCAGCAGCGCGAAGACCAGGCCCCAGGCCAGGGTGGGGCTGAGCCGCTCGTAGATGCGCCCCACGGACAGGGCGCAGAGCCCCTGCATGGCCGTGGCCAGGACGCTGACGAAGGCGTTGACCCGCCCCCGGTGGCTGGCGGGGATGCGGCTTGTGAGGTATGGCCCGTCGCCGATGGTAGAGAAGATCTCCCCCCAGGTGAACAGCAGCATGGCCAGGTAATAGACCGGGATCTGCCCCAGCAGCAGGAGGAACAGCCCGTAGCCCGCGCCGATGAAGCACTGGCCGGTGAAGAACTTCCAGGTCTCCGGCATCCTGCGGAACAGCCGGGTGATAAGAGGGGTGAACAGCACCACCACCACGCAGTTCAGGCTGCTGACGGTGCCGAAGATCAGCGCCCCGTCGGCCCCGTGGACCCGGCCCATGTCCAGGGGCATTAAGTAATTGTATTGGGCGTAAATGGCCCCGTAGAGCGCGCCGAAGACCAGGTAGAGCAAAATCACCGGGTTTTCCCGCAGCACCTGACGCAGACGCACGCCCTCCGCCGCGCTCTGGTAGGCCGCCGCCTCGCTCCGGTCTTCCACGGGCGTGATGTCCCGGATGAAGCAGAAGATCAGCGCGGTGGAGCAGGCGATGGCCAGGCCGCTGATGAGGAAGCTCAGCCAGAGGTAGTCCCGGAACAGCAGACCGGCCAGGGTGGGGGAGAGGACCAGGCCAAGGTTGGCCCCCAGGTACTCCAGGGAATAGGCCCGTTCCCGGTCCCGCGTCAGGGTCAGGTCCGCGATCAGGGCGTTGTAGCTGGGCCACTCCATGCTCTGACAGATGCCCGCCGCCAGCATCAGTCCCACGGAGGCGTAGCCCAGGGGCACAGCGGCGCAGATCAGGTAACAGAGGATGGAGACGCCGTCGCAGACCACGATGACGTTTTTCTTGTTCCGCCGGTCCGCCAGCCGCCCGCCCAGCAGGTTGGCCGGGGCCATCAGGACCATGCCCCCCACCACCACGGCGCTGATGGCGAAGGCCTCCAGCCCCAGCTTCTGGTTCAGGATCATCGTCAGCATGGGCCAGACCATGCTGCCCATGTTGGTGACGATGCGCCCGAAAAACAGAATGTAGACCTCTTTCCGCAGGCCTCGGTATTGGGAAAAGAGGCCGGACAAAACTTTCATACAGGGTTCCTCACATTGGGTTATGCCGCGGACGGCAGGGATTGGGTATCGTTGAGAGAAGAGTGAAGAGAGAAGAGAGAAAAGAAAAGGCTCCCCGGACAGGACATGCCCGGGGAGCTTGGATGCGGAAGCGCTGCTGAATCAGGCCTTGGGGGGCATGACCATGGCGAAGCCCTTGAGAACGGTCTCGCCGCGCTGGTTGGTGCAGACGGTCTCCAGCTTCACGCGGTTCTTCTCCGGGACCATCTCCACGACGGTGGCGGTGGCGGTGACGGTGTCGCCGATCAGGACGGGCTTGGTGAACTTCAGCTCCTGGCTCATGTAGATGGTGCCGGGGCCGGGCAGATACATACCGAGGACGGCGGACACAAAGCCGGCGGAGAGCATCCCGTGGGCGATGCGCTGGCCGAACATACCCTTCTCCGCCTCAACCTGGTTGACGTGGGCGGGGTTCAGGTCGCCGGTGATGCCCGCGAACAGGTACACGTCGGTCTCCGTGACGGTCTTGGTGACGGAAGCGCTGTCGCCGAGTTTCATCTCCTGAATGGTAATGCCTTTCATGTGACGTTCCTCCTGAAAGTAAAATAATGACAGATGTTTGCAGTCATGTTCGTCTGACAGCTTACCACTTATTCACAATTCCGTCAATAGAAAAATGAAGCGGCGTTTTTTTGGCAATAACGATGAAAAGCTGGCGGACCGGGAATCAAAGTCCCGAAAACGATTGACAAGTGCGCGCAAAATGCTATATTAAAACTGGAAGAATTTCTGGTTGGAGGGTCGGAAATTCCTCCTTCGCACGTTCCAAATCTGCGTTTTGCGGGAGCGTGCGCAGCGGCACGTGCCGCCGTTCGTCCCTGCGCATGGCCCGGCTGCGGGCCGGAACGGGGCGGACTTTGCGCGGCATCGCTGCGGTCGTCAGCCGTGCGCACGGCGCCGAAGTGCCCGCCGAACGCGGGAAAATTGCGAAAAATCGTTCGGAAAACCGGTCGGCGCTGTTGACAAACGGGAAACAAACTTCTATAATGTTCAGTTGGCAAACGAAAAAATTTTCATTACTTGGGGAGGAAAAGCATGAGCTACATTCAGTTGGAACAAGAAGGTTATGTTGGCATTCTGACCGTCAACCGTCCGAAGGCCCTGAACGCCCTGAACAGCGAGGTCCTGTCTGAGCTGGAGAGCGTCCTGGACAACCTGGACACCGACGCCATCCGCGTCCTCATCATCACCGGCGCGGGCGACAAGAGCTTTGTGGCGGGCGCCGACATCGCTGAGATGAGCACCCTGAGCAAGGAAGAGGGCGAGGAGTTCGGCCGTCTGGGCAACCGCGCCTTCCGCAAGGTCGAGGTTCTGCCCATCCCCGTCATCGCTGCGGTCAACGGTTTCGCCCTGGGCGGCGGCAACGAGCTGGCCATGAGCTGCGACATCCGCATCTGCGCCGAGAACGCCGTCTTCGGTCAGCCCGAGGTCGGCCTGGGCATCACCCCCGGCTTCGGCGGCACCCAGCGTCTGGCCCGCCTGGTCAGCCCCGGCTATGCCAAGCAGCTGGTCTACACCGCGAAGAACATCAAGGCCCCCGAGGCGCTGCGCATCGGTCTGGTCAACGCCGTCTATCCGCAGGCTGAGCTGATGGGCGCCGCGAAGAAGCTGGCCGCCGCCATCGCCGACGCCGCTCCCATCGCCGTCCGCGCCAGCAAGAAGGCCATCAACGAGGGCCTGGAGCAGCCCATGGACGTGGCCATCGAGACCGAGGCCAAGGCCTTCGGCTCCTGCTTCGAGTCCGAGGACCAGCGCGCCGGCATGAAGGCGTTCCTGAGCAAGGAGAAGCATCCTCCTTATCAGAACCGCTGAGACACCGTCTGCAAACCCCCTTTCCATACACCACCCACACGCCCAACAAAAGCCAAACAATTTATTACAGGAGGACTAACTAATGGCTATCAACAAAGTAGCAGTCATCGGCGGCGGCCAGATGGGCCGCGGCATCGCCCAGGTCTTTGCCGCTGCCGGCAAGGACGTCATCATCTACGACATCAAGCAGGAGTTCGTGGACGGCGCGAAGGCCAACCTCCAGAAGGGTCTGGACAAGATGGTCGCCCGTGGCAAGATGGAGCAGGCCGCTGCCGACGCCATCATGGGCCGCATCTCCTATTCCATCGATCCCGACTACGCTGACATCGGCGACACCGATCTGGTCGTCGAGGCCGCTGTCGAGAACATGAACATCAAGAAGGCCGTCTTCAAGAAGCTGGACGCCGCCGCCAAGCCCGAGTGCATCCTCTCCACCAACACCTCCTCCCTGTCCATCACCGAGGTCGCTTCCGCTGTCGCCCGCAAGGACAAGGTCATCGGTATGCACTTCTTCAACCCCCCCGTGGCCATGAAGCTGATCGAGATCATCCGCGGCGGCAACACCTCTGACGAGGTCTATGAGGCCGTCTTCGAGGCCAGCAAGGAGATCGGCAAGACTCCCGTCACCGTCAACGAGGCCCCCGGCTTCGTCGTCAACCGCATCCTGATCCCGATGATCAACGAGGGCATCGAGGTCGTCGCCAGCGGCGTCGCCTCCGCCGAGGACGTGGACACCGCCATGAAGCTGGGCGCCAACCACCCGATGGGCCCCCTGACCCTGGGCGACTTCATCGGTCTGGACACCTGCCTGGCCATCATGGAGACCATCTACTCCGAGACCGGCGATCCCAAGTACCGTCCCAGCCTGCTGCTGCGCAAGATGGTCCGCGCCGGCAAGCTCGGCAACAAGACCGGCGAGGGCTTCTTCAAGCACTAAGCCGCTGATCTGAGCCGTCAGCAGACACAACATCATATCGCTTTTCGTCTCCCCTCCAGGTTTCTGGAGGGGAGAATGAGAGTTCATGCTTCGCTCTGGGCTTGTTTGAAAAACTGCGGGATGCGCAAAAGCGTGAGGAGCGGCCCCCTGTCCATCTCGCCGTTTTTCAAGCAGGCCCGAATCTGTCAGAGCGGGGCATCATACGGAGGATTTCTATGGATTTCAATCTGTCTAAGGAAGAGCAGCTTGTTCTTCAGATGTACAAGGCGTTCGCGGAGAACGAGGTGAAGCCCCTGGCCCAGGAGCTGGACGAGCAGGAGCGCTTCCCCGAGGAGACCGTGAAGAAGATGGCCAAGCTGGGTATGCTGGGCATCTATTTCCCCAAGGAGTACGGCGGCCAGGGCGCCAGCTATCTGAGCTACATCCTGGCGGTGGAGGAGATGAGCAAGGTCTGCGCCACCACCGGCGTCATCCTGTCCGCCCACACCAGCCTCTGCGCCAACCCCATCTATGACTACGGCACCCCGGCCCAGAAGGCCAAGTATCTGCCGAAGCTCTGCTCCGGCGAGTGGCTGGGCGCCTTCGCCCTGACCGAGCCCGGCGCGGGCACCGACGCCGGCGGCGTCAAGACCATGGCCGTGCTGGACGAGAGCGGCAAGAACTACATCCTGAACGGCAGCAAGATCTTCATCACCAACGCCGGTTATGCCGATCTGTTCGTCGTCATCGCCATGACCGACAAGTCCAAGGGCCAGCGCGGCCTGACCGCCTTCATCGTGGAGCGCAGCTTCCCCGGCTTCTCCGTGGGTCCCCACGAGAAGAAGATGGGCATTCGCGGCTCTTCCACCTGCGAGCTGATCTTTGAGAACTGCGTGGTTCCCAAGGAGAACATGCTGGGCAAGGAGAACAAGGGCTTCGCCCTGGCCATGGCCACCCTGGACGGCGGCCGCATCGGCATCGCGGCCCAGGCCCTGGGCATTGCCGAGGGCGCCATCGCCGAGGCCGTGCAGTACACCAAGGAGCGTAAGCAGTTCGGCCGCAGCATCTTCAAGCAGCAGAACACCCAGTTCCGTCTGGCCGACATGACCGCCCGCGCCGACGCGGCCAAGTGGATGGTCTACAACGCCGCCATGACCAAGCAGAACGGCGGCAAGTACGGTCTGGCCGCCGCCAAGGCGAAGCTCTTCGCTGCGGAGACCGCCATGGACGTGACCACCAAGGCCGTGCAGCTCTTCGGCGGCTACGGCTACACCCGCGACTATCCGGTGGAGCGCATGATGCGCGACGCCAAGATCACCGAGATCTACGAGGGTACCAGTGAGGTGCAGCGTATGGTCATTGCCGGTTCGCTCTAAGGGGGAATTGAAAGTATGAAAATCGTTGTTTGCATGAAGCAGGTGCCCGACACCACCGAGGTCAAGATCGACCCCGTAACCAATACCCTGATCCGTGACGGCGTTCCCGCCATCATCAACCCGGACGACAAGTGCGGCATCGAGGCGGCGCTCGAAATCAAAGAGCGCGTGCCCGGCACCACCGTCACCGTCGTCACCATGGGCATCCCCGCCGCCGAGAGCGCGCTGCGCGAGGCCCTGGCCATGGGCTGCGACGAGGCCGTGCTGCTGACCGACCGCAAGCTGGCCGGCGCGGACACCTGGGCCACCTCCTGCGCCGTGGCCGGCGCGGTGCAGAAGCTGGGTGCGGACCTGGTCATCTGCGGCCGTCAGGCCATCGACGGCGACACCGCCCAGGTGGGCGTGCAGATCGCCATCCACATGGGCATCCCCGTGACCACCTATGTGGAGAAGCTGGTGGACGTGAACGAGCAGTCCATCACCGTCCAGCGCCAGTATGAGGATCGCTATCAGACCGTTCGGATGCGCTATCCCTGCCTGATCACCGCCATCGGCGACCTGAACAAGCCTCGCTACATGTCTGTCGGCGGCTGCTGGGACGCCTATGCCAAGGAGATCAAGATCATGACCTATGCCGACATCGCCGACGTGGCCGATGAGAGCAACATGGGTCTGGCGGGCTCTCCCACCTACGTTGCGACGAGCACGACCAAGGAAGCCAAGGGCGCGGGCACGGTCCTGAAGGACCTGAGCCCCGACGAGGCTGTGGCTGCCATTGTGGACAAGCTGGCGGCCATGCACATCATTTGACGGAGGTGCGGAAATGAGTAGAGACGTTTATGTATTCTGCGAGCAGCGCGACGGCGTCATCCAGAACGTCAGCTATGAGCTGATCGGCAAGGCCCGCGAGCTGGCGGCCGATCTGGGCCAGCAGGTGGTGGGCATCCTGGCCGGTTCCAACATCGGCGAGCTGCCCGCGAAGCTGATCGCCCGCGGCGCGGACAAGGTCATCGTGGCGGACAAGCCCATCCTGGAGCACTATTCCACCAAGCCCTACACCGACGTGGTGGTGCAGGTGGTCCACGAGTACCAGCCGGAGATCGTCCTCTTCGGCGCCAGCTCCATCGGCCGCGACCTGGCCCCCGCCGTCTCCGCCTCCGTCCACACCGGACTGACCGCAGACTGCACCGGCCTGGCCATCGGCGACCTGGTGCGCACGGTCAACAACGCCAAGGACAAGGCCAAGAGCGACGCGTGCATCGCCGCCCTGGGTCAGGACGTGGACGTGGTGGACAACAGCCGCGTGGTGAAAGACCGCGCCGGCAACGAGATCCCCATCGTCAACGTGCAGTACACCTATCACAAGCAGCTGCGCATGACCCGTCCCGCCTTCGGCGGCAACATCATCGCCACCATCGTCTGCCTGCAGCACCGTCCCCAGATGGCGACGGTTCGCCCCGGCGTCATGCAGGCCCTGGAGGCCGACGAGACCCGCACCGGCGAGGTCATCACACTGAACTGTGACCCGACCAACAACCTGGAGGTCCTGGAGACCGTCAAGTCCGCCAAGGCCAGCAAGGACATCACCGAGAGCAAGATCCTGGTCTCCGCCGGCCGCGGCATGGGCTCCGCTGAGAAGCTCTGCGAGGTCCAGGCTCTGGCCGAGGCCCTGGAGGGCGACGTGTCCGGCTCCCGCGCCGTGGTGGATGCGGGCTGGCTGGAGAAGGACCGCCAGGTGGGCCAGACCGGCAAGACCGTTCGCCCCGACCTGTATGTGGCCTGCGGCATCTCCGGCGCCATTCAGCACGCCGCCGGTATGGAGAACTCCGGCTACATCATCGCCATCAACAAGGAGGAGACCGCGCCCATCTTCGACATCGCCGACCTGGGCATCGTGGGCGACGTACACGCCATCCTCCCCAAGCTGGCCGACGCCATCAACAAGTATAAGGCCAACAAGTAAGCGCGACTTTCGCCTGGAACCGCAAAGCAAGCATCCCGCCCTCCGGCATCCGCCGGAGAGCGGGATTTTCCTGTTGCGGGACGGATTTGCAATGGGTCGATTGCCTGTTTCCAATGGACCACTACAAGATAAAGCCGTCGATCAAACATCGCTACACCAAATGTAGGGAAGGGGCTTGCCCCTTCCGCAGAAACGCACAAGTTCCATCCAAACCGGGCGGCCTCGAAAAAACCGCCTGTAAACCGGATTTTCAAGCTATAAATCGAATTTCAGCAAGCTGCCATGCAACTGTCACCCGTCCGAAACCACCCGTTCCTCCAGCGCCCGCAGCAGCCCCGCGCAGGATTCCGCCAGGCCCTCCGTCCCCTGGATCCGCAGACACTCCCGTTCCGGGTCCGGGGCGATGTTCACGCTGTCGCCACCGGCCCGCAGCGTGACCCCGTCCCGCAGGTCGAAGTCCGCCCCGGCCTCCATCAGCGCGCAGCTCAGCTCCCGCATCAGCCGTGCCCGTCCCCGGCAGGGCAGGTCCCGGCCTCCGGCGCGGCGGCAGGTCTCCGCCTGGGGCTGCGGCGCGTCGCCCTCCGCGTCCGGCAGGCGCAGCTTCCCGTCCAGCACGTCCAGGTTGCACTGGAAAAAGGCCCTTGGCGTGCCGATGTCGTTCCAGTAGCCTTCCATCGGCAGACCCAGGATGGGCTTCTCCGCCGCCAGCAGGGAGGGGAACAGCTCTTTGGCAAAGTCGCAGGGCTGCCCCTCCGGCACGAAGTCCATGGCCTCCGGGTTGAGGGCGTAGATCCCCGTGTTCACCAGGTCGGAGACCACATGGGACCAGTCCGGCTTCTCGATGAAGCTCAGCACCCGCCCGTCCCGCCCGGTGAGGACGGTGCCGTACTGCAAGGGCGTTTCCCGGCTGTAGAGCGCCATGGTGGCTGCCGCGCCGCTGCGCTTGTGGGCTTCCATCAGCGCGTTCAGATCAAAGGTGCAGACCGCGTCCCCGGAGAGCACCAGAAAGTCCTCCCGCCCGTAGAAGTCGGCGCAGGCGCGCACACCCCCCGCCGTGCCCAGGGGGCGCTCCTCCACCCGATAGCTCAGTTCCAGCCCCAGCCGGCTCCCGTCCCCGAAATAGTCCCGGATGCAATCAGGCCGATAGCGCAGGGTCAGGCAGACCTGCTCCACCCCGGCGCGGGCCAGCAGGCCCAGGATGTGTTCCAGCACCGGCTTGCCCGCCAGCAGGGCCATGGGCTTGGGCCTGTCCCCGGTGACGGACTTCAGACGGGTGCCCTCGCCCCCCGCCATGACGATCGCTTTCATTCCTTCGTACCCCTCCCGTTTCTCTTGGTTTTGCTTCTTTGGCTAGGATATGGAGGCGCGGCGGGGAAATACGGCCAGGAAAACGAAAAAAATGGTATTTCTTTCTGAAATGACTTGTGGTAAAATAAAGAAGCTTCTGTCCCATCCCCGCGCCCGGCCCCACCGGAGACGCCCGGGGCGGTGAGCTTTGAAAAAAAGATGGTGATCCGTGTGAATAAAAACAACAAACTACAGCAATTCATCGCCCCGGGGCGGAATCTCTTCCTGGTGCTGATGATTCTGTTCGCCGTGGCCGGGTGGTTCTTCGACCAGACTTTGGCGCTGGTGGAGGGGGGCGTGGTGCTGCTGCTGATCGTCTACGCCCTGGTGGACGCCCGCAGGCGACGGCGGCAGCTCCTGGAATACATCGAGTCCGTCACCTACGAGGCCGAGAGCGCCCAGAGCAACACCTTGAAACACTTCCCCCTGCCCATCGTGGTCTTCAAGCTGGCGGACTACCAGATCGTCTGGGGCAACCAGGTCTTCTTCTCCCTCTTCGGCACGGACCGCCCGGGCTTTGAGGCCCTGCTCAGCGACCTGGTGCCGGGCTTCAGCTCCCGCTGGATGCTGGAGGGCAAGAACCAGTACCCCGGCCTGTTGCAGATCGGGGAGCGCAAGTACCAGATCCACGGCAACATCGTCTCCACCCGGGAGGGGGCCGAGCAGCAGGACAAGCGCAACTTCATGGGCATCACCTACTGGGTGGACGTGACGGACTACGAGCGCATCAAGACCGAGTACGCCGACTCCCGCCCGGTCACCATGCTGCTGGTGGTGGACAACTACGACGAGCTGATGAAGAACCTGCCCGACCGCACCAAGACCGACCTGCGGATGCGCATCGACGACGTGATCACCGCCTGGTGCGCCGGGAAGAACGGCTTCGCCCGCTCCATCGACCGGGACCGCTACCTCTTCATCTTTGAAAGCCGCTATCTCCCGGAGATCACCGAGGCCAAGTTCAGCATCCTGGAGCAGATCCACCAGGTTGTGAACTCCTCCGGCATCCATGCCACCCTGAGCGTGGGCGTGGGCCGCGACGGCAGCGGCTTTGAGGAAAACTTCGACTTCGCCCGCCTGGCCGTGGAAATGGCCCTGAGCCGGGGCGGAGACCAGGCCGTCATCAAAAACAAGTTCAACTTCGAGTTTTTCGGGGGCCGGGGCACGGAGGTGGAGACCCGCAGCAAGGTCAAGAGCCGGGTCATCGCCAGCGCCCTGTCCAACCTGATCCGCGCCAGCGGCCAGGTCTACATCATGGGCCACCGCCAGAGCGACATGGACGCCATCGGCGGCGCGGCGGGCATGGTCTGCATCTGCCGGAAGCTGGGGGTCCAGCCCTTCATCGTGGTGGACCCGGGGGCCACCACCGCCCGAAAGCTCATCGACCGGCTCCGGGCCGAGCCGGAGTACAAAGATGTGTTCCTCCACCCGGACGACGCCCTGCTCCGGGCCGACAGCCGGACCTTGCTGATCGTCGTGGACACCAACCGCCCGGAACAGGTGGAGAGCCTGGCCCTGCTGGACTCCTGCACCCGGGTGGTGGTCATCGACCACCACAGGCGGGCCGCCAGCTACATCCAGAACGCGGACCTGACCTTCCACGAGCCCTACGCCTCCTCCGTCTGCGAACTGCTGAGCGAGCTGTTGCAGGAGCTGATCGAGCCGGGGGACATCACCCGGGCGGAGGCGGAGGCGGTGCTGGCGGGCCTGGTGCTGGACACCAAAAACTTCTCCATCCGCACCGGCGAGCGCACCTTCGACGCGGCGGCCTTCCTGCGCCGCCTGGGGGCGGACACGGAGGAGGTGAAGCGCCTGTTCCAGAACGACATGGAGCACACCGTGGAGAAATACCGCATTTTGCAGAGCGCACGGGTCTACCGCAACGGCGTCGCCCTGGCCCTCAGCGAGACGGAGCAGGACCGGGTGGTGGCGGCCCAGGCGGCGGACGAGCTGCTGAACGTCTCCGGCGTCCAGGCCAGCTTCGTGCTCTACGCCGCCCCGGAGGGGGGCGTGGCAGTCTCCGGCCGCAGCATCGGGGAGCTGAACGTCCAGCTCATCCTGGAGAAGCTGGGCGGCGGCGGCAACAAGAGCGCGGCAGGGGCCCAGGTGGCCGATATCGACCTGGCAACGGCGGCCAGGAAGCTGAAAACCGCCATCGACGAATATCTGGACGGGGCATGAACGCAGCCCCGCAGACCATATGGAAAGGATGAATACACCATGAAGATCATTTTTTTGCAGGACGTGAAAGGCCAGGGCAAGAAGGGGGAGATGAAAGAGGTCTCCGAGGGCTACGCCCGGAACTATCTGCTGCCCCGGAAGCTGGCCATTGCCGCCACGGCGGACAACCTGAACACCCTGCGGCTGAAAGAGAAGGCCCGCCAGGCCCAGCTGGCCGCGGAGAAGGCCAAGGCGGAAGAAAACGCCAAGGCGCTGGAGAACGTGGTGGTGAAAATCGCCGCCAAGGCGGGCGGCGCGGGCAAGCTCTTCGGCGCGGTGACCAGCAAGGAGATCAGCGACGCGCTGAAAAGCCAGCACGGCATCGAAGTGGACAGCAAGAAGCTGGTCCAGGCCGAGCCCATCAAGAGCTACGGCAGCTATGAGGTGAAGTGCCGCTTCGGCTTTGAGGTCAGCGGGACCATCCATCTGCTGGTGGTGGAAGAGAAGTAATGGACGAACTGCTGGGCACCCGGGTGCCCCAGAGCGCCCAGGCGGAGCAGGCCGTGATCGGCGCGATGCTCATCGACCCGGAGTGCGTCCCCACGGTGCTGAAAGACGCCAGACCGGAGCATTTCTATTCCCGCGTCAACCGGGAGATCTTCGAGACCGTGCTGACCATGTTCAACTACGGGGAGCAGATCGACAGCGTGACGCTGATGGCCCGGATGCAGGAGCTGGGCTACTACCACGAGGAGACCACCCGGGCCTACCTGACGGAGCTGATCCGGGTGACGCCCACCACCGCCAACCTGGGGGAGTACCTGCGCATTTTGAAGGACAAGGCCCTCCAGCGGGACCTGGCCCAGGTGGCGGCGGATATCAGCAGCACGGTTCAGGAGGGTCTGGGCAGCGCCACGGATATGCTGGAGCTGGCGGAGCGGAGCATCTACGCCCTGCGCCGGGACCGGAGCATCGGCGGCCTGAAACCGGTAGGGGAGGCCGCCCAGGCGGTCTACGACGAGCTGGTGCTGCGCCGCAGCGACCCGGAGCGCAAGCCGGGGCTGGACACGGGCCTTTACGACCTGGACAACTGCATCCTGGGCATGAACCCCGGCGAACTGATCCTGGTGGCCTCCCGGCCCGGCATGGGCAAAAGCTCCATCGCCCTGAACATCGCCCTGCACGTGGCCCGTAGCACCCGGAAGACCGTGGCGGTCTTCTCCCTGGAGATGAGCCGGGAGCAGTTGGCCTCCCGCCTGATCTCCGGCGCGGCCATGCTGCCCAATGAGAAGCTCCAGCGGGCCACGGTGACGGAGAGCGAACTGCGCCGGGTGGCCCAGACGGTGGGGGAACTGAGCAAGACCCGCATCCTCATCGACGACAACCCCATGCTCTCCGTGGCGGACATGAACGCCCAGTGCCGGCGCATCGGGGAGGACCTGGCGCTGGTGGTGGTGGACTACCTCCAGCTGATGCAGTCCGCCGGGGGGAAGAACCGGGGCGGCGGGGAGAACCGCCAGGCCATCGTGGCGGACATCTCCCGGATGATGAAGATCATGGCAAAGGACCTGCACGTGCCGGTGCTGTGCCTGAGCCAGCTCAGCCGCGCCGCCGAGGGCCGGGAGGACAAGCGCCCCCGCCTCAGCGACCTGCGGGAGTCCGGGGCCATTGAGCAGGACGCGGACGTGGTCATCGGCCTGTACCGCGAATCCTATTACAATCAGGAGTCGGCCAGCCCCAACGAGGCCCAGCTTCTGGTGCTGAAAAACCGCCGGGGCCAGATCGGGAAGATCGACGTGGCGTGGATGCCGGAGTACACCAGCTACGGGAACCTGGACAAACGCCACCAGGAGCCGGGATGAGCGCCGCGCCGGACTTGCTGCAAAGCGTCTCCGCTTATATGCGCGCTCGGGAGATGCTGCCCCCCGACGGGCGCATCCTCTGCGCCTGTTCCGGCGGCGTGGACAGCGTGGCCCTGCTGCATCTGCTGTGCGAGATGCCCGGCCTGACGGTCCTCTGCGCCCACTTCGACCACGGCCTCCGGGGGGAGGAGAGCCGCCGGGACGAGCGTTTCGTCCGGGACCTGGCCGCCTCCCTTGGCCTTCCCTACCGTGTGGGGCGCGGGGACGTGGCCGCCTTTGCCAAAGCACATGGCATGGGCCTGGAGGAAGCCGCACGGGCGCTGCGCTACCGCTTTCTCTTTCAGACGGCGGCGGAGACAGGCTGCTCCCGCATCGCCACGGCCCACACCGCCGGGGACAACGCGGAGACCGTGCTCCATCACCTGATCCGGGGCGCGGGGGCGGCGGGCCTGGGCGGCATCGCCCCCAAACGGCCCGACGGCCTGATCCGCCCGCTGCTGCGCTGTCAGCGGGCTGAGCTGGAGGCCTATCTGACGGCCCGGGGCTATGCCCATGTGGAGGACAGCTCCAACGCCGATCTGCGCTACACCCGCAACGCCCTGCGCCGCCGGGTGCTGCCGGAGCTGGAGCGGCTGAACCGCGCCGCCGTGGCCCACATCTGCGCGGCGGCGGAGCGGCTGCGGGAGGACGACGAAGCCCTGGAGGCGCTGAGCGTTGCGTTTTTGCGGGAGCATATGCGAGATCAGGCCCTGCCCGTGGCGTCCTTGCTGGCCCAGCCCCGGAGCATCGCCCTGCGGGCGCTGCGGCGGCTGTGCGGCAACCCCGGCGCGGCCCACCTGGAGCGGCTGCTGGTCTTCGCCGGAGACCCCAAGGCCCGGGGCGGCCTGGACCTGCCGGGGCTGCGGGTGCGCAAAGAGGGGGGATACCTGCGCTTTGGCGGCGCGGAAGCCCTGCCCGCCCCCATCCCGCGCCGGACCCTGAGACCGGGGGAGGTGCTGTTCATCCCGGAGCGGGGGCTGCTGCTGCGCTGCGAAATTCTTGCCCAATATCAAGAAATTCACAATTCATTCAACACTTTTTGCTTCCAACGTGCGAAACTATGTGGTAAACTGACTGTTGGCTCCCGCGTCGCGGGAGACCGCATCCGCCTATCCGGGCGGGGCGTGACGAAAGACCTGCGCCGCCTCTATCAGGAGGCCGGGCTGACACAGACGGAACGTGCGCTGCGCCTGGTGTTCTCCGACGACCTGGGCGCGGCGGCGGCGGAGGGCATCGGCGTGGCGGAACGCTGCGCGCCCATGCCGGGGGAACCGGCCCTTCGGGTGCAATGGGCCCCGGTGACGGAAGAACGCTTTGACTGCGAAAAAAAGGAGAGACTATGCCAGGAGAGATGAGAGAAGATATACTCCAGATTCTGTACAGCACCGAGCAGCTGCAAAACCGCGTCCGGGAGCTGGGCGCGGCCATCACCCGGGACTACGCCGGACGCCAGCCCTTTTTCCTGGGCGTGCTGAAAGGCTGTTTCGTGTTCATGGCGGACCTGCTGCGGGCGGTGGATCTGCCCTGCGAGCTGGAGTTCATGGCGGTGAAATCCTATCGCGGCACCAGCAGCAGCGGCCAGCCGGAGATCACCCGGGACCTGACCCGGAACGTGGAGGGCATGGACATCGTGATCGTGGAGGACATCCTGGACACGGGCATCACGCTGGACTATCTCAAGCGGTATCTGCTGAACACCCGGAAGGCCGCCTCCGTGCGCATCGTCACCATGTTCGACAAGGCCGAGGGCCGCGACCCGGCCCTGAAGGGCAAGATCGAGGCCGACTATGTGGGCTTCCCGGTGCCGAAGGCCTTTGTGGTGGGCTACGGCCTGGACTATGACGAGCGCTATCGCAATCTCCCCTACGTGGGCATCCTCAAGCCGGAGGTATACGGCCAGGCGGCGGACTGAGCGCCGGACGATCCCAAAAAGATAGGAAGTGACGCACATTTGAACAACAACAGACCGGGGCGCAGCCGGGCGCGGGACATCGGCTTTTACGCGCTTTTGATCGTGATCCTGCTGGCCGTCATCCTGACCATGAACCAGGGCGGCCAGGCCTCCCAGGAGATTCCCTATTCCGAGGCGCGGGAGCTGTTCCTGAAGGGCGAAGTGGCGGAGTTTTCCGCCGAGGGGAACGTGCTGAACATGACGCTGCGGGACGGGAGTCTGCGCACCTGCGCCCTCAGCACCATCAGCATCTTCTATAACGACCTCTATGTGGACCGGGAGGAAGTGGACGCCCAAGGCGAACCCACGGGCCGGATCTACAACGTCATCCAGGACCAGTTCAAGGCCGGGACCCTGAAAGAATACAACTATCCCCCGGAGTGGCAGGCCCCCTGGTGGGCCAGCTTCCTGCCCTATCTGGTGGTGATGGTGCTTTTCGCCGTGGTCTGGTTCATCGCCATGAACCGGATGCAGGGCGGCGGCGCGGGGGGCGTGACCCGCTTCACCCGTGCCCGCACCCGCCTGGGCAGCGACGAGAAGAAAAAGGTCACCTTCGCGGATGTGGCCGGCTGCGAGGAGGAGAAGGAGGAGCTGGCGGAGATCGTCCACTTCCTCAAGAACCCCGAGCAGTATACGGAGATGGGCGCGCGCATTCCCAAGGGCGTGCTGCTCGTCGGCCCTCCGGGCACCGGCAAGACCCTGCTGGCCAAGGCCGTGGCGGGGGAGGCCAACGTGCAGTTCCTCTCCATCTCCGGCTCGGACTTCGTGGAGCTCTACGTGGGCGTGGGCGCGGGCCGCGTCCGCGACCTCTTTGAACAGGCCAAGAAGCAGGCGCCCGCCATCATTTTCATCGACGAGATCGACGCGGTGGGACGCCAGCGTGGCTCCGGTCTGGGCGGCGGCCACGACGAGCGGGAGCAGACCCTGAACCAGCTCCTGGTGGAGATGGACGGCTTCGGCAACAACGACGGCGTCATCGTCATGGCGGCCACCAACCGCTCCGACATCCTGGACAACGCCCTGCTGCGCCCGGGCCGCTTTGACCGTCAGGTCTTCGTTGGCCTGCCGGACATCCGGGGCCGGGAGGCCATTTTGAAGATCCACGCCAAGGGCAAACCCCTGGGCGACGACGTGAACCTGAACTCCATTGCCAAGGGCACCCCCGGCTTCGCCGGAGCGGATCTGGAGAACCTGATGAACGAGGCCGCCCTGCTGGCTGTCCGCCGGGGCAGACGCTTCATCCAGGCCGCCGACATCGAGGAGGCCATCCTCAAGGTCAGCATGGGCCCGGAGAAGAAGAGCAAGAAGATGAGCGAGCGGGCGCGCAAGCTGACGGCCTACCACGAGTCCGGCCACGCCATCGCGGGCAAGTATCTGACGCACAGCGACCCGGTCCACTATATCACCATCATCCCCCGGGGCATGGCCGGCGGCTTCACCATGTTCCGCCCGAAAGAGGACCTGGAGAACTTCAAGAGCCGCAGCGAGCTGTTTGAGAACATCGTCATCAGCCTGGGCGGCCGCATCGCGGAGAAGCTCTTCCTGGACGACATCTCCACCGGCGCCTCCGGCGACATCCAGAGCGCCACCCAGCTGGCCAGGGCCATGGTGATGCAGTACGGCATGAGCGAAAAGCTGGGCCCCATCCAGTACGACAGCTCCGGCCACAGCATCTTCATCGGCCGGGACTTCGGCCAGATGAAGAGTTACAGCGAGGAGACCGCCGGCCTGATCGACGAGGAGGTCAAGCGCATCTTCGACGAGGCCGCCGCCACCTGCGAAAAGCTGCTGCTGGAGCACCGCGACACCCTCATCGGCGTGGCGGAGTACCTGCTGGAGCACGAGACCATGGACGGCGAGGACTTCAACTACTTCTGCGACCACGGCACGCTCCCGCCCCCCAAGCCCGAGCCCCAGGCCATCGACAGCAGCATCGAGCGCCCCGCCCGGAAGATCGCCATGTTCACGGACGAGGAACTGGAGCTGCCCCCCGCCGACGGGGAAGGCGACACGGAAGGCCAGACGCGGACTTGACAAAAGGCCGGGAAGCGTATTATAATCACAACAGGAGGGGCACTGCGGTCAGCGGTTCAGCTCCAAGAAATGATTCCTAAGTTTTAAGAAACCGTCACTTGGCAGAGTGGCGGGACGCATAAGGAAGTAATTCAATCGTGGTATGTATGGTGCAGTCCGTATGCGCGGACTGCACCGCTTTTATGCGCTCAGGCCATATTTCTCGCGGTTATTCCTGATATCCACAGCCAATTTTTCAAGTTCTTGAGCGGTGGGCATATCAAATATGACGATGGCGGTGAAATAAATGTCCACCTTGACGCGTACATGGCCGCTGGAGCGGTCACTGTTGTGTACCTCGATCCGCTTAATCAAGGTGTTGACGATCTCCGGTGTAAGCGCATTGATTTCCAAGAAATCCCGGAGTCGCTTCAAAAACATCCGCAGATCGACAGTCGCTTTCTCTGCGGTTTTCAGGACTTCTTCCCGCTCGGCAATCATCTTCGTCAACTCCGCCTGCTCCTGCTCATAGCTATCAGAAAGCTTCATAAAGCGCTCATCGCTCAGCTTATCGAGAATATTGTCCTCATACAAATGGGCGATGATACGATCAATCTCTGTCAAGCGTTTTCGGCTTTTGACCAAAATCTGCGCTGCTTCACTTACTGCGCTTCTCTGAAGCGCGTTGTTTCGACGGGCAGCAAGAAACAGGAACGACGATTCATAGCAGCGGACGAAATCTGCCAGGCTGCGGATCGCCTCAAGAACAATCTGCTCCAAAACCACATTACGGATAAAATGGATCGTGCATTTGCCGCGTCCGTCCTTGTAGTTGGCACAACGGAAGAACTCCTGATTGGACTTCAGGCTCCTGCTGGCACAGAAATGGAGTTTTGCCCCGCAATCGGGACAGAATACCAGACCGGAAAACAGACTCCTCTTTCCCAAGGCAGTCGGGCGTCGCTTATTGGCACGCAACTCATGGGCACGCAGCCAGGTGTTCTCATCAATAATTGCGTCCTGTGTGTTGGGGATAATCTGCCAATCGTCCTCCTCCCGGTATACCTTCTTGTGGACCTTGAAGCTGACATTGGTGGTCTTGAAATTTACCGTACAGCCTGTATACTGACGATTGTCCAGTATCTTTGATATTGTGCTGCTGTGCCAGTAGTACGGGTTTTGAGGGGGGTCTTTTCGAGTCGGGATACCATTGTCATAGAAGTACGCAGTTGGCGTTGGGACTTCGTCTGCTTGCAGTATGCGCGCAATTCTGTTGGGTCCGTTTCCTTCCATGAACAGGGAAAAGATCCTCCGAACCACCGCTGCTGCAGGCTCGTCGATCAGCCACTTTTCGTGATCGTCCGGATCGCGCCGATAACCATGCGGAACCGTCGTTCCAACGCGCTTCCCATTGCTGGCTTTCATCGACCACACTTGCTTGATCTTTTTACCGGTCTGGCCGGCGTATAATGGTCCCCTTGTCAAGACCACCCATCAAAAAAACATCGTGAACGCTTTTCGCCCATTCTGACTTTGGCTGCATTCCGAGCCACAGTCCGTCAGTCCCAGCTTTGGCAGCCGCCCGCGAAGCGGGTCGAAGAGCCTTGACGGGATGTCGCTGGCCTGTTACGCTGTCCGGCGGCGAGGGTGTGGCCCC
>JAFXXH010000004.1 GCA_017542425.1 Oscillospiraceae bacterium
AGCCGCTGGACAAATTCGTCTCGCATTTGGTTTACACTCCTGTCTTCCCATGGCATCGCGGTTCACTCCCGTTTTTGCCATAATTGTACCATCTACGTGTAAACCATGTCCTTGCACAATCTGTAAACTATGTTACTACACCAAACAGCCTGCCCCTTCCGCAGACAAGCAAGCGCTCCGTCCTCTGCTTTTCTTACAGCAGCTCCCGGAACGCCGGGTCCTCCGTCAGCACCTTGGCGGCGTAGTTGCAGCGGGGGGAGAGCTTTTTTTGCGCCACCCGGGCCGCGTTGGCGACCTTCGACACCAGCCGCTTGGCGATGCCCTGTCCGGCGTAGGCGGGATCGGACTCGGTGTGGGTCACGATCCACACGTCGCCCTCGTCCATCTGAAGCTGGCAGAAGCCCACCAGCTTTTCGCCGTCATAGGCGGCGCTGCGCTGGTTCTCCGGCTCGAACATGACCCTGACGCGCTTTTCACCCTCCCAGATGTAGCGCATCGCGCCGGAGGGGCACATTTCGATTACGCGGGCGATGTCCTCCGTGGAGGCGACAGAAGGGTCAAACCAGGGAGTACGCTTGGGGTTGAACAGACCGGGATAGGCGCGGACGCAGGTGCCGTTGTGCGTGCAGAAATCGTCGTTCATGTAGAGCGTCAGTTCTCCGGCGTCGTAGGCCTCAAAGCCCAGCGCCTCCCATTCCTCTCGTTTCGACATGGCGTGTATCTCCTGTTCTCATCGTATTTGGCGTGCGAAACACCAGAAATAAATTATACTGGATCGGCTGCCCCGCGTCAAGCACCGAAATCGGAATCGGGCTGCGGGCAGGAAGCCCTGCCCGCAGCCCGAGATGTGGATCAGTTCTCTGTGCCGCCGAGCAGCTCTCCGGCGTTGACGATCACGCCGTTGCCCGCGCCGGTGTAGATCCGGGGCAGCTGGCCGTCCCAGGCGTTGGCGTAGGCGTAGTCGATCAGGTTCTGGGTCAGAGACTCGCTGATCTTCCGGTTGGCTTCCGCCTCGGCCTCCGCACGGGCCAGCACCTCATAGGCCGCCGCGTCCGCCTCGATGCGGCGGATGCGGGCCTCGGCCTCGCTCTCCACCACCCGCTGCTCGGCCTCGGTCTGGGCCCGCAGCTTGTTCTGCTGGGCCACCTGCTTGGCCTCCACCGCGTTGGTGAACACGTCGGTGAAGTCCATGTTTTCAATGCTGGTACCGACCAGTTCGATGTGATAGGCTTCCAGCTTTCCCGCCAGGATCTTCTGGATCTCGGCGGCCAGGGCGTCCCGCATCCCCACCAGGTCCTCGGCGGTGTAGCGGGCCACGGCCACCTTGACGCTCTCGGCGATGTTGGGGGCGATGACCGTGTCATAGTAGGAGATGCCCACCGTGGAGTAGAGGGTCATGGCGTCGGCCTTGGAGATCTGGTAGTTGACGGTATAGCGGATGTTGACCTCCTGGATGTCGGAGCTGAAGCAGGGCAGCTCCAGGGTCTGCTTCTGCACCCGGTTGTCCATGCGCACCACGGCCTTCCAGGGGGCGACGAAGTGGGCCCCGGAGTCCAGGGTGTAGTTCTCCACCCGGCCAAAGGTGGTGACCACGCCGGTGTGGCCCGCCGGGACGGTCTGGAAGCAGGCGACGACGCAGAGCACCACGGCCAGGGCCGCGCCGACGATGGCGGCCAGCTTCTTCTTGGTGACGGCGGCGGTCACCAGTCCGCCGGCCAGCAGCGCGGCGGCGAGGATGAGTTCAAACATGGGGTTCTCCTTTCCAGCGCCCAAAGGGGGCGCTTGCAGCATGATACCTTCGGTCCCGCGTTCCTCCGCTTCGCGTCCGTGGCACAAAAAAACGGGACTCCAGCCGACGGGCGCGGCAAAAAGTCTCGTTCAGATCCAACTATTCCCGCGCTCCCGGGCCGCCGAATGGCAGCCGTCCTGACGGTCACGCGCCCCCGGGGAGGAGCCGGGGGGAACTACTCCCTTATTGTGCTCCCATCTTAGCACGCCCCGGCGCGGCTGTCAAGCGGATTCGACCTGCGCGCAGACGCGCTTCGAGGCAAAAAAGTTTTTCTATCTTTTTTTCGCGGGATGTGGTATAGTAATAAAAATAAAGGTTCAACCGAAAGGAAAACAACGATCCTGTCCCGCTTTTGCGCGCTGCGTGGGACAGAAGGATGGAGGCGTGGAGAGAGAATGAAACGGATCCTGGTGCTGGAGGATGAGGACTCCATCCGCTCCTTCCTGGTCCTCAACCTGCGTCGTGCGGGCTTTGAGCCGGTGGAGGCGGCCACTGGGCAGGAGGCGCTGGAACGGCTGCGGGAGTTCCCGGACGTGCGCCTGGCGCTGCTGGACGTGATGCTGCCGGACATCGACGGTTTTGAGGTCTGCCGCCGCATTCGGACCATGGACAGCCGGATCGGCATCATCATGCTCACCGCGAAAAGTCAGGAGATGGACAAGATCACCGGCCTGACCAGCGGCGCGGACGACTATGTGACCAAGCCCTTCTCCACCGCCGAGCTGACGGCCCGGATCGACGCGCTGATGCGCCGCACCGGCGAGGCCGTGGCCGCTGCCCCTCCGGCGGAGGAGCTGCGCCAGGGGGCCTTTCTGCTCAACACCCGCACCCGGGTCCTGACCCGCAACGGCCACCGCATCCGCCTGACCCAGATCGAATACGCCCTGATGCGGCTGTTCATGTCCAACCCCGGCAAGCCCCTGAGCCGGGGCGAGATCCTGACCCAGGTCTGGGGCAAGGACTCCGGCGCGGAGGAAAAGGTGGTGGACGTGAACATCCGCCGCCTGCGCATCAAACTGGAGGAGGACCCCAACGCGCCGCTGTGCATCAACACCGTATGGGGCTACGGCTATCAATGGAACGGCTGATTCAAAGCCTGAAAGCGCGCATCGGCGCATCGCGCTGGCCCCTGGCCCGGCGCTGGACCCTCACCGCCTTCCTGCCCTCCGCCCTGGCCGTGCTGGCGGCGGCGGTCATGGCCACGGTCTACGTCCTGCTGATCCCCGCCTATCGCCCGGAGCTGAGCCTTGTCTTCATCTGGTCTCTGGCCGTGGCCGCAGTGCTGGCGCTGTGGCTGCTGGGCCGCCGTTTCCTGCGCACCGTCACGGAGCCTGTGGCGGCGCTGACGGGCCAGGCCGAGCGCATCCGCGCCGGGGCCCTGGGGGCGCGCTCAGAGAAGGTCCGGGACGACGAGCTGGGAGAGCTGTCCGACAGCATCAACGCCATGAGCGCGGCCCTGGAGCAGGGCGAGGCGCTGCAAAGCCAGTTCATCTCCTCCGTCTCCCACGAGCTGCGCACGCCCCTGACCGCCATCACCGGCTGGACGGAGGCCATGGGCTATGACGCGCAGATCCAGGGCGAGAGCCGCCGGGGGCTGGAGATCATCTCCCGGGAGGCCCAGCGCCTGACCAAGATGGTGGGGGAGCTGCTGGAGTTCACCCGCATCCAGGACGGACGCTTCAACCTGAACCTGGACCTGGTGGACCTGCCAGCCGAGGTGGAGGACGTGCTGTTCACCTATTCCAGCCTCTTGCGCCAGGAGGGGGTCTCCATCTGCTATGTCTGCGACGAGACGGACATCCCGCCCATCCAGGCGGACCCGGAGCGCATCAAACAGGTGCTGCTGAACGTGCTGGACAACGCGGTGAAGCACGGCAAAGGCGGCGCGGTGGACGTGTTCGTACATCTGGAGGGGGAGGAAGTGGTGGTCCGGGTCCGGGACCACGGCCCCGGCATCCCGGAGGCGGAGCTGCCCCATGTGAAGGAGCGCTTTTACAAGGGCAGCAGCCGGGAGCGGGGCAGCGGCATCGGCCTGGCCGTCTGCGACGAGATCGTCTCCCGCCACGGGGGGCAACTGCAAATTGAGAACCACAGCGAAGGCGGAGTGCTGGTCACGGTACGCCTGCCCGTCAAACCATAAACGAAAAGGAAGAACGCCATGTCAAACAAGAAAGAAAACACGGCCTGCGCCTTCAAGACCAGCATCGGCGGCCAGGCGTTGATCGAAGGCATTTTGATGCGCGGCCCCAGCCGCCAGGCCATCGTCTGCCGCAAGGCCGACGGCAGCCTGGTCAGCAAGGAGGAAGACCTGAAACTGACCCGGGACAAGCACCCCATCCTCCGCATCCCCTTCCTGCGGGGCCTGCCCCTGTTTTTCGACTCCATGGCCAACGGGATGCGCGCCCTGACCTGGTCGGCGGAGCAGCTCCCGGAGGAGGAGCAGGAGCAGCCCAGCAAACTGGACCTCTGGCTGGAGAAAAAGTTGGGCAGCGAAAAGGCGGAAAAGGCGGTGGTGGCCGTGGCGCTGGTGCTGGGGGTGCTGCTGGCGGTGGGGTTGTTCGTCCTGCTGCCCGCCCTGCTGTTCGAGCTGCTGCCCGCGGGGATGAACCTGGTCCTGCGCTGCGTGCTGGAGGGCCTGATCCGCATCGTCATCTTCATCGCCTATCTCTGGCTGGTGACAAAAATGCCGGAGGTCAAACGTCTCTTCGCCTACCACGGCGCGGAGCACAAGACCATCTTCTGCTATGAAAAGCGCCTGGAGCTGACGGTGGAGAACGTGCGGGAGCAGAGCCGCTTCCATCCCCGCTGCGGCACCAGCTTCCTGGTGGTGACCATGCTCATCGCCATTCTGCTGGTCTCCGTGATGACCTGGGTACTGAGCCTGATCCCCGGCCTGGCGGCCCTGCCCAAGCTGGCCGCCGCCCTGGTGCGGGTGCTGGCCAAGCTCATCATTTTGCCCCTGATCGTCTCCCTGACCTACGAGCTGAACCGCTGGGTGGGCGGCCACGACACGAACCCCATCGCCAAACTGGCGGCCTGGCCGGGCAAGATGACCCAGCACCTGACCACCCGGGAGCCGGACGACGGCATGATCGAGTGCGCCATCGCCGCGCTGAAAGCGGTCATCCCGGAGGAAGCGGGCGCGGACGCCTGGTAACGGAGAAGGGGAATCGGAAAGGGAGCCAGAATCGAGATTTCCTCCCCCCGGCGCTTCGCGCCACCCCCCTCTGAGAGGGGGGCTTATGAGGAGCCGATCATGCCAAAGACATATAACGAACTGTATATCGCAGCGCGCCAGACCTTGCGGGAGGCCGGGATCGAGGCCTTTGCCCTGGAGGCGCGGCTGTTGCTGGGCCTGGCCTCCGGCAAGCTGCAGGAGGAACTGCTGCGGGACCTGCAGCTCTATGCCTCCACGCCCATCGAGCAAAAGCTGGAGGAACTGTGCCGCCGCCGGGCGGCGGGCGAACCGGCGGCCTATCTCACCGGGCGCTGGGAGTTCTGCGGCCTGGAGCTGCGGGTGACCTCGGACACGCTGGTGCCCCGGAGCGACACGGAGGTGCTGGTGGAGCAGGCCCTGCCCCTGCTGCGGGCGCCGGGGGAGGTGCAGCGGGTGCTGGATCTGGGTACCGGCACGGGCTGCATCGGTCTGGCGCTGGCCCACTTCCTGCCCGCCGTCCATGTGCTGCTGGCGGACAAGTCCCCGGCGGCTCTGGCCGTGGCCCGGGAGAACACGGAGCGCCTGGGGCTTTCCCAGCAGGTGGACTGCCTGCTGCTGGACGTGACGGAGCCGCCGGACCCGGCTCTGGGCAGCTTCAACATGATTGTCAGCAATCCCCCCTACATTCCCAGCGCCGAGCTGGCGGAGCTGGACTGGTCCGTGCGGGGCTATGAGCCGCGTGAGGCCCTGGACGGCGGGCCGGACGGTTTGCGCTTTTACCGGGCCATTCTGAACCACCACCTGCCCCTGCTCCGGCAGGGCGGCTGGCTGCTGTTCGAGGTGGGCGAGGACCAGGCGGATGCGGTGCTGGCCCTGATGCGCCGGGCGGGGCTTTTGTCCCTGGGCACGGCGCAGGACAGCGCCGGCTATGCGCGGGTCGTCTACGGAAGAAAAACGGAACCCATACATACTTCATCATCGAGGAGAACTTGACATGGCGGAAAAGAAGAAAGACCTGGCCTCTCCGGCTCCGGCGGCGGACAAGAAAAAAGCGCTGGAGACGGTGCTGGCCCAAATCGAAAAGAACTACGGCAAGGGTGCGATCATGCGCCTGGGCGAGGACATCCCCGTGAACGTGGAGGCGGTGCCCACCGGCTCCCTGTCCCTGGACCTGGCCCTGGGCGTGGGCGGCGTACCCAAGGGCCGCATCATCGAGATCTATGGGCCGGAGTCCTCCGGCAAGACCACGCTGGCCCTGCACATCCTGGCCTCGGCCCAGAAGCTGGGGGGCGAGGTGGCCTTCATCGACGTGGAGCACGCCCTGGAACCGGCCTACGCCCGGGCCCTGGGCGTCAACATCGACGAACTGCTCATCAGCCAGCCGGACACCGGCGAACAGGCCCTGGACATCACCGAGGCCCTGGTGCGCTCCGGCGCGGTGGACGTGGTGGTGGTGGACTCCGTGGCCGCCCTGGTGCCTCGCAGCGAGCTGGAAGGCGAGATGGGCGAGAGCAGCGTGGGCGTGGTGGCCCGGCTGATGAGCCAGGCCCTGCGGAAGCTGGCGGGCACCATCTCCAAAACCAACTGCATCGTAGTCTTCATCAACCAGCTCCGGGAGAAGATCGGCGTGGTCTACGGCAACCCGGAGACCACCCCCGGCGGTCGCGCCCTGAAATACTTCTCCTCCGTCCGCATCGACGTGCGCCGCATCGAGACCCTGAAATCCGGCGGCGAGATGGTGGGCAACCGCACCCGGGCCAAGATCGTCAAGAACAAAGTCGCGCCCCCCTTCAAGGAGGCGGAGTTCGACATCATCTACGGCGAGGGCATCAGCAAGGTGGGTGAGATCATCGACCTGGGCGTGAAGCTGGAACTGATCGAGAAGTCCGGCGCCTGGTTCACCGTGGCGGGGGAGCGGCTCCAGGGCCGGGACGCCGTGCGGAACTATCTGCTGAAAAATCCTGCCGTGGCCGACGAGATCGAGGCGCAGATTCGCGCCAACTACTTCAAGCTGATGACCCCGCAGGCCCTCAAGGCAGCCCAGGCCGCAGGCCGCGCCGTGGACATCTCGGCGGACGACTTTGACGGCTGAACCGGAGGCCACCATGCGCGTCACGGAGCTGCGCCAGCTCTCCCCGGACCGCTTTGAACTGGGCCTGTCCGACGGGACAAGCCTCCGGGTGGGCCTGAACCAGATCGCGGACTTTTCCCTCTTCGCGGGCCGGGAGCTGACGGAGGCCGAGCTGGAGGAGCTGCGGGAGGCTGCGGCCTTGCAGCGCACGAAGGAGCGGGCCCTGCGCATCATCGGCCAGCGGGCCATGAGCGAGGGGGAGCTGTACACGCGCCTGACGGAGAAGGGCGAAACGGAGCAAAACGCCGCCGCAGCCGTGGCCTGGCTGATCGGGCTGCACCTGCTGAACGACGCGGACTACGCCGCCCTGGTGGCGCGCCACTACGCCGCCCGGGGCTACGGACGGCGGCGGGTGGAGCAGGAACTCTACCGCTGCCAGGTCCCGAAGCCCCTCTGGGAAGCGGCCCTGGCGGAGCTGCCGGAACCGGATGACGCCCTGGACCGTCTGCTCCAAAGCCGCCTGCGCGGCGCGGAGCCGGACGACCGCAAAGCCCTGAAACGCGCCACCGACGCCCTGCTCCGCCGGGGCTACGGCTGGGAGGAGATCCGGGAGGCGGTGGAGCGGTACCGGGCGGGACTGGAAGAGGAAAGGGAGCCGGAATCGAGCTTCCCTCCCCCCGGCGC
The DNA here is from genome assembly GCA_017542425.1 of Oscillospiraceae bacterium. GTDB lineage: Bacteria > Bacillota > Clostridia > Oscillospirales > Oscillospiraceae > RGIG7114. The sequence continues at coordinate 7,702 of JAFXXH010000004.1, forward strand.
TTCGCGCCACCCCCCTCTGTGAGGGGGGCTTAGTGAGGAATAAGAGGTACACTATGGCAAAAGAAAAACTGGCCCTGATCTCGCTGGGTTGTGCGAAAAATCTGGTGAACAGCGAACAGATGCTCTGTCTGCTGGACGACGCGGGTTATCCGCTGGTCTCCGACCCCAACCAGGCGGACGGGGTCATCATCAACACCTGCGGCTTCATCGACGACGCCAAGAGCGAGGCCATTGACACGATTTTGGAAATGGCCCGGCTGCGGGAGGCGGGGACCTTGCGGAAGATCATCGTCACCGGCTGCCTGCCGCAGCGCTACCGGGACGAAATCAAGGCAGAGCTGCCGGAGGTGGACGCCATGGTGGGCGTGGGCAGCTTTGCGGACATCGTCAGCGTGGTGGAGGAGACCTTCTCCCAGGGCGCGTCGGCGCGCTTTGGGGACAAAAACGCCCCGGTGGACGAGGTGGGGCGCTATCTCACCACCGGGCCGGGCTGGGCCTATCTGAAGATCGCGGAGGGCTGTTCCAACTGCTGTTCCTTCTGCGCCATCCCCGCCATACGCGGGCGCTATCGCAGCCGCCCGATGGAGAACATCCTGGCGGAGGCCCGGGCGCTGGCGGAGGCCGGAGTGAAGGAACTGCTGGTCATCGCCCAGGATATCACCCGCTACGGCACGGACCTCTACGGCGCGCCGAAGCTGGCGGAGCTGTGCCGCCGCCTCAGTGAGATCCAGGGCGTCCGCTGGCTGCGGCTGCACTACCTCTACCCGGACGCCTTCACCGAGGAGCTGATCGACGAGATCGCCGGGAATGAAAAGATCGTCAAATACCTGGACATCCCCATCCAGCACATCGACGACACGATCCTGCAAGCCATGAACCGCCGGGGCACCGGGGCGGAGATCCGCGCCCTGCTGCAAACGCTGCGTGCGCGCATCCCCGGCCTGGTCCTGCGCACCAGCCTCATCACCGGCTTCCCCGGGGAGACGGAGGCGCAGTTCGAGGCCCTGTGCGATTTTCTCCGGGAGGCGCGCATCGAGCGGGTGGGGGTCTTCCCCTACTCCCCGGAGGAGGGCACCCTGGCCGAGCGCCTGCCGGACCGGGTGGACGAGGAAGTCGCCCGCCGCCGGGCGGAGCTGGTGATGGAACTGCAAGAGAGGATCATGGAGGACTATTCCGGCGCCCAGATCGGCAAGCGCCTCACCGTGCTGTGTACCGGTACGGAGGGGGGCTACCGCACGGGCCGCAGCTACGCCGACTCCCCGGACGTGGACGGCACGGTCTATTTTGAAGGCGACTGTACGCCGGGCGAATTCTGCACCGTGCAGATCACCGGCCTGATGGACGGGGAACTGCTGGGCGAGGAGGTGGAGGCATGAACACGGCCAACAAACTGACCTTAGTGCGCATCGGCGTGGTGCCGGTGATTCTGGTGCTGCTCTATCTGGGGCAGCCCTGGGCCCTCTGGACGGCGGTGTGCGTCTACATCGTCGCCTGCGTCACCGACACCCTGGACGGCTATGTGGCGCGCCACTACGACCAGATCAGCAACTTCGGCAAGTTCATGGATCCCCTGGCCGACAAGATGCTGGTGCTCTCCGTCATGTGCGTCTTCGTCCAGCGCGGGCAAATGGCGGGCTGGGTGCTGGCCCTGGTGCTGCTGCGGGAGTTCGGCGTCAGCGGGCTGCGGCTGCTGGCCGTGGAGCGGGGGCAGGTCATCGCCGCCGCCTGGAGCGGGAAGCTCAAGACCCTGGTGACCATGATCTGCCTCGGATTTATGATCCCATTCAAATGGGATTGGCTGAGCATTGTCGCCCAGATCCTGATTCTGCTCACCACCCTGGTCTCCGGGGCGGAGTATTTCTGGAAGAACCGGGCGGTGTTTCGCGGCGCTTGACACCAAAGCCGCCGCGTGTTAATATACTGAACCAAGGCTGTGAAGGGGAAAAACCCTCCCGTGATCCACCGCAGCAGAGAGACGCCGCCATCGGCTGGAAGCGGCGTCGGCGCGTGGGGGAGGGGAGACGCGCCCCGGAGCCGACGGGGAGGCAATGCCCCGCGTGACCAGGCCGCGTTAAGGCCGGATGATGAGCGAAAAGCGAGAGTGGAACCGCGTTTTTGCAGAGCAAAGCGCCTCTCACGGACGGCACGGGCCGGGCGTGGGAGGCTTTTTCATGGAAGGAACGAAGCAAATGTTTGAAAACCTGAGGGAGACCGTCGCGGCATACAAGGCCAGAGACCCCGCCGCCCGGAGCGCCGTAGAGATCGCGCTGCTCTACCCCGGCGTCCGGGCCGTGCGGAGCTGGCGTCTGGCCCACCGCTGCTATGAGCGCGGCTGGTTTTTCCTGGCCCGCTGGATCAGCCAGCGTTCCCGCCGCCGCACGGGCATCGAGATCCACCCCGGCGCGAAGATCGGGCGGCGGCTGGTCATCGACCACGGCATGGGCGTGGTCATCGGGGAGACGGCGGAGGTGGGGGACGACTGTCTGATCTACCACGGCGTGACCCTGGGCGGCACCGGCAAGGAGAGCGGCAAGCGCCACCCCACCATCGGCAGCAACGTGCTGATCGGCGCGGGGGCCAAGGTGCTGGGGCCCTTCACTGTGGGGGACAACTGCCGCATCGCCGCCAACAGCGTGGTGCTCAGCGCCGTGCCGCCGGACTGCACCGCCGTGGGCATCCCCGCTAAGATCGTGCGCGGCCCCGCCACGCCGGAAAACTACGCCGCAGAGGTGGACCAGGTCAGCGTCAGCGACCCGGTGGCCGCCGAGCTGGCCGCCCTGTGCAGCCAGGTGGAGGCCCTGCGCATGTGCATCGAACAGACGAGAGAAGCAGAAGGAGGACACAAAGGATGAAACTCTACAATTCCGCCACACGCACCCGGGAGGATTTTGTCCCCAACCACCCCGACATCGTAAAAATGTACACCTGCGGCCCCACGGTCTACCACTTTGCCCACATCGGCAACCTGCGCAGCTACATCATGGAGGACGTGTTGGAGAAATATCTGCGCTACCTGGGCTACCCCGTCCGCCGCGTGATGAACATCACCGACGTGGGCCACCTGACCAGCGACGCCGACGAGGGCGAGGACAAGATGCTCAAGGGTGCCCGCCGGGAGCACAAGACGGTGATGGAGATCGCCCAGTATTACACTGACGCCTTCTTCGCCGACTGCGAGAAGCTGAACATCAAGCGCCCGGACGTGGTGCAGCCCGCCACCGGCTGCATCGACGACTACATCCGCATCATCACGAAGCTGATGGACACGGGCTACGCCTACTACGCCGGGGGCAACGTCTACTTTGACACCAGCCGTCTGGAGAAATACTACGTCTTCAACGACTTCAACGCCGAGGACCTGGACGTGGGCGTCCGGGAGGGCGTGGAGGCCGACGAGAACAAGCGCAACCGGAACGACTTCGTCCTCTGGTTCACCAAGAGCAAGTTCGAGGACCAGGCCCTCAAGTGGGACTCCCCCTGGGGCGTGGGCTATCCCGGCTGGCACATCGAGTGTTCCGCCATCAGCATGAAGTATCTGGGCGAGGACCTGGACATCCACTGCGGCGGCATCGACAATGCCTTCCCCCACCACACCAACGAAATCGCCCAGTCCGAGGCCTATCTTGGCCATAAATGGTGCAATTATTGGATGCATGTCCTCCACCTGAACGGGGAGAAGGGCAAGATGAGCAAGTCCGAGGGCGGTTTCGTCACCGTGAGCACGCTGGAGGAAAAGGGCTACGACCCCCTGGCCTACCGCCTGTTCTGCCTCCAGAGCCACTATCGGAAGAACATGGTCTTCACCTGGCCCAACCTGGACAACGCCCAGGGGGCCTATGGCAAACTGGTGGCGAAAGTCGCCGCCCTGAAACCCGGTGCGGGCGAATTGGACGAGGCGGCCCTGGCGGCCCTGCGGGAGAAGTTCCGCGCCGCCATGGACAACGACCTGCTCACCGCCCAGGCGGTCACGGTGCTGTACGACGTGTTCAAGGCCAGGACGAACGATGAGACGAAACTGGCCGCCATCGCGGAATTTGACCAGGTGCTGGGCCTGCGCCTGATCGAAAAAGCGGCGGCCAAACGCGAGGCAGCCCAAAAGGCCGCAGCCGCGTCCAAGGGCGCGGAGTTTGCCGTCATCCCGGAAGACGGCGCGCCGGACGAGACCGTCACCGCAGCGCTGCTGGCCAGAAGGGACGCGAAAAAAGCGAAAAACTTCGCCGAAGCCGACCGCATCCGCGAAGAGCTGGCCGCCCAGGGCATCGAACTCACCGATATCCCCGGCGGGGTGAAGTGGAAGCGCAAAAGCTGAATGTGGAAAAAACGAAAAACAAGCCCCTTCCCTACAATATGTGGGATTCCCGGAATGGATTCTCCACATCAAGCAGGGAAGGGGCTTGCCCCTTCCGCCAGCACCATGCGATTACCATAGCAGCACCCGGCGAATCCGAAAAACCCCCGTAGGGAACGCCGTCCCCGGCGTTCCGGCAGCAATGTTCAATCACTCCGCAAACCCCCCGGCGAATCCGCATAAGTCCCCCTGTAGGGGGCGGCGTCCCGACGCCCCGGCAGCAGCACCTTGTTTTGTCAAACGTCCGGCGAATTCGCACCCGCTAACCCGTAGGGCGCGCCGACCCCGGCGCCCCGGCAGCAATGTCCACGTCTCAACAAAACCCCCGGCGAATTCGCAGCCGCCCCCCCGTAGGGAAGGGGCTTGCCCCTTCCGGCAGCAACAGCCCCGACAAGCGCCACCCTCCGGCGAATCCGCAAACGTGTCGCGCATTCGCCGGAGGGCGCTACATGTCTTACCGTGTGCTGCGCGGAAAGGGCAAGCCCTTTCCCTACAGGGAGCGTGTGCGAATTCGCCGAAGGTGGTGGAATCGGGAAGGTGCTGCTGCCGGCGTGCCGGGTCGGCACGCCCTACAATTGCGCGTGTGCGAATTCGCCGGGGGTAGAATCCAACATGTTTACCACAGCTGCGGGATACGATGCGGGATCGGAAAAAACCGCACAGTCCGGCTGCGTGTTGCGTGGTCGGGGCTGTGCGGTCTGTGTGTCTGGTTGATTCCGCCTGGCAAATCAGCCGGTGGTCACCACGGCGGTATTGGTCGCCGCGTCATAGCCCACCTGGAAGCCCAGGGCTTCGCCCATGTCCCGGAGCTTGAAGAAGTTGTTCCCCGCCAGGTTGTACGCGGCCAGGTCGGAGCGCACCGCGCCGTTGATCACAATGGTCTGGGGGGAGCGCACGGCGGTGGCAGAGCGGTCCGCGCCGATGACAAGCTCACTGCCGTTGGCTGTGTAGGGCTGGCCGGACACCAGGCGGGCGGCGTTGGCGGCGGCGTCCCACTCCACGGAGAACTGGGCGGAGGTGCCGTTCAGCAGGAACGCGATGTCCCGCAGCTTGAAGTAGTTGAAGCCGTCGATGTTGTATTTCTCCACACTCCGGCTTACGCCGTTGACGGTCAGGTTCTGGGGGGAGGGGACGACGACGGGAGCGGGGATCACATAGTGGATGGTGGCGTCCAATAACCTGTCGTTGGTCGAACGGGAAACCTCTATGGCGTTCCATTCCTGCTCTGTACCGATGAAATACACGTCTGACAGTTTGGAGCAGAAAAAGAAGGCCTCATCGCCGATGCTTTTCACGCTGTTCGGGATGGTCACCTTTGTCAGGCTGTCGCAGTTGCGGAAGGCTCCCCAGCCGATGCTGGTTACGCCGTTCGGGATCGTCACGCTCGTCAGGGCGTCGCAGTGGATGAAGGCAGCGTGGCCGATGCTGGTCACATTGTCGGGAATTGTGACCTTTGCTTGGTTTCTATGACATTGCAGCAAAATATGATTGACAATGGTAAAATCGCCCTGGCTCCGGTTCCAAGGGGTCTGATCGAAGGGAAACAATCCAAAACTGGTCACGCTGTTCGGAATGGACACGCTCGTCAGGCTGCTGCATCGGTAGAAGGCAGCGCTGCCGATGCTGGTGACGCTGCTCGGGATGGTCACGCTTGTCAGGTTGCTGCATTCGTAGAAGGCAGAATCGCCGATGTCGGTGACGCTGTCCGGGATGAACACGCTCGTCAGGCTGTCGCAGTCGGAGAAGGCAGAATCGCCAATGCTGGTCACGCTGCTAGGGATTGTGACATTTGTTTCATGTCCGTTATACCGCAGCAAGATATGGTTGACGATGGCAAAATGGCCAAAGCTCAGGATCCAGGGGGTATCCTCGAAGGCAGAGCCGCCGATGCTGGTCACGCTGCGCGGGACGGTCACGCTCGTCAGCTTGGTGCAGCAGTCGAAGGCCCGGTTGCCGATGCTGGTGACGCCGTCTGGGATGGACACGCTCGTCAGGCTGCTGCATTTGTAGAAGGCAGAATCGCCGATGCTGGTGACGCTGCTGGGGAGGGACACACTCACCAGGCTGCTGCAGCGTGCAAAGACATTGTTGCCGATGCTGGTGACATTGTATGAAAATCTCACACTCGTCAGGCTGCTGCAGCTGCTGAAAGCATCGCCGCCGATGCTGGTGACGCTGTCCGGGATCGTCAGGCTCGTCAGGCTGCTGCAGCGGGAGAAGGCAAATTCGCCGATGCTGGCGACGCTGTTCGGGATGGACACACTTGTCAGGCTGCTGCAGTAGTCGAAGGCCCAGTCGCCGATGCTGGTCACACCGGAACGGATTTCAACTGTTTTGACGGAACTGCGGTTTTCGAACCAGGGAGGATTGGAAGGGAGACGATAATCCGCCATCTTCCCAGTCCCGCTGATCACCAGCGTCCCCGCACTGTCCAAAGTCCAGGTCAGATTCTTCCCGCAGGTCCCGCTGTTCACGATCTCCGCAGCCCACACGGTTCCCGGCAGGAGCGCCGCACAGAGGAGCAGGCAGAGGGCCAGGTTCAGCACACGCTTGCAGGTCTGTTTCATTTCGTTTTCCTCCTTTTTGTTTGTATGACCTTGCAGACCGAAGCCCACGGACAATGCTGCGCCCCGCCAACGGGCCATGACCGGAAACACAAACAGCGGCGTCAAGTGTTTCTTGCGAAAAACACGCAACATCGCCGGAGATCAAAGAAACGCACAAGCGGATGCACCAAAAACACCCGGTCTCCTAAAAGGGAGGATATGCGGGTGTCATGGGGATACGGCGCAGGCTTTGGTTCTGCTGTGATGAGCGGGTTGGAGACTTTGCGCAGGGGGGATGATGGGCGGGAATCCGCCAGTCCTGCTGCGGATTGCGCTTCCTTTTTTCATTTTACCCCTGTTTTCCAAAAGTTGCAACAGAGTTTTATGTATTTTAAGCTTTGCGCCTCCTTGGGTTTCTTTGCGCGTGTCTGGCACGGGGGATAGTGGGAGGCGGGGGAATTATTTTGGCAAAAAATGGCAAGCACCCCTGTAGGGGGCGGCGTCCCGACGCCCCCGCAGCAGCACCCCATTTTTCGCCAAACGTCCGGCGAATCCGCAGCCGCCACTGTAGGGAAGGGGCTTGCCCCTTCCGGCAGCAAACGCCCCGACAAGCGCCGCCCTCCGGCGAATCCGCAAACGTGTTGCGGATTCGCCGGAGGGCGTTCTATGTCGTGATTGGTGCTGCGCGGAAAGGGCAAGCCCTTTCCCTACAGGGGAGTGTATGCGAATTCGCCATAGGTGTGGGAATCGGTATGGTGCTGCTGCGCGGCGTGCCGGGTCGGCACGCCCTACAATTGAGCGGATGCGAATTCGCCTTGGATGAAATCAAACCCTCTGTCGCGTGCTGCGCGGAACGCCGGGGACGGCGTTCCCTACCGGGCGGCTGCGGATTTGCCGGGGCTGGAATACAACCTTTGCCGGGTGCTGCGACCTTGCGACTATTTTATATTGTACCCGCCCTCACCCCAGCCCCAGCACATAGGGCGTGGTCTGGTAGACGTAGTAGTTCAGCCAATTCTGATAGATCAGATTGGCGTGGCTGCGCCAGGTGACTTTTGGCGGCTGGCTGTCATCGTCGTCCGGGAAATAGTTCTCCGGCACATGAATGGGCAGCCCGGCCAATTTGTCCCGCAGGTACTCCCGTTTCAGGGTCTCCGGGTCGTATTCGCTGTGTCCGGTGATGAAGACCTGCCGCCCGCCCTCGGTGGAGATGGCGTAGATCCCCGCCACGGGGGAGGAGGCCAGGATCTTCAATTCCGCGCAGGCCTCCACGTCCTCCCGGCGGATACCGGTGTGCCGGGAGTGGGGGACCATGAACTCCTCGTCGAAGCCGCGCATCAGCATATTGCTGCGCCGCTCCACCCGATGGGGGAAGACGCCGAAGAGCTTTTCCGGGAGCTGCTGCTTCTGAATGCCATAGTGATGGTACAGCGCGGCCTGAGCGCCCCAGCAGATGTGGAAGGTGCTGGTGACGTGGCTGAGGCTCCAGTCCATGATCTCGCACAGCTCCGGCCAGTATTCCACTTCTTCAAAGGGCATCTGCTCCACCGGCGCGCCGGTGATAATCAGGCCGTCGAAAAAGCGCTCGCGCACCTGGTCGAAGGACTTATAAAACTGAAACAGGTGCTCGGCGGAGATGTTTTTGGCCTCGTGGCTGCGGGTGTGGATGAACTCCAGCCGCACCTGCAAGGGCGTGTTGCCCAGCAGCCGGGCCAGCTGGGTCTCCGTCTCGATCTTGGTGGGCATCAGGTTCAGCACCAGAATCTCCAGCGGGCGGATGTCCTGGGTGCTGGCGCGGGTCTCCGGCATGGTGAAGATGTTCTCCTCCGCCAGCGTTTTGGCGGCGGGCAGGTTGTTTGGGATGCAGATGGGCATAGCGGGAACTCCTTCCCTCGGTTTATGAGTTTCTTATTCCAGCGCCTGCGCCACGTCGGCGATCAGATCGGCCTTGTCCTCCAGGCCGCAGCTCATACGCACCAGATCCGGCCCGACCCCGGCGGCGGTCAGTTCCGCGTCGTTCATCTGGCGGTGGGTGGCGCTGGCGGGGTGGAGGCAGCAGGAGCGGGCGTCGGCCACATGGGTCTCGATGGCGAAGACGCGCAGCCGGGACATGAAGCGCTCGGCGGCCTTTCGCCCGCCCCGGACGCCGAAGCTGACCACGCCGCAGCTCCCGTTGGGGAGATACTTCTGTGCCAGCTCATAATATTTGTCGCCGGGCAGGCCGGGATAGGTGACCCAGGCCACCTGGGGGTGGTGGGCCAGGAACTCGGCCAGGGCCTGACCGTTTTCACAGTGGCGCGGCATCCGCACATGGAGGCTTTCCAGCCCCAGGTTCAGGTAAAAGGCGTGCTGGGGGCTCTGGATGGAGCCGAAGTCGCGCATGAGCTGGGCCGTGGCCTTGGTGATGAAGGCCCCCTCCAGGCCGAAGCGCTCCGTGTAGGTGATGCCGTGATAGCTCTCGTCCGGGGTACACAGGCCGGGGAAGCGCTCGGGGTAGGCCGTCCAGTCGAAGCGGCCGCTGTCGATGATGGCCCCGCCCACGCTGACGCCGTGGCCGTCAATGTATTTGGTGGTGGAGTGGGTGACGATGTCGCAGCCCCACTCGATGGGGCGGCAGTTCACCGGCGTGGCGAAGGTGTTGTCCACGATCAGGGGGACGCCGTGCCGGTGGGCGGCGGCGGCGAAGCGGGCGATGTCCAGCACGCTCAGGGCGGGGTTGGCGATGGTCTCGCCGAACACGGCCTTGGTGTTGGGGCGGAAAGCAGCCTCCAGTTCCGCGTCAGAACAGTCGGGGGAGACGAAGGTGAATTCGATCCCCATCCGCTTCATGGTGACGGCGAAGAGGTTGTAGGTGCCGCCGTAGATGGTGGAGGAGGACACCACATGGTCCCCGGCGGAGGCGATGTTGAAGACGGCGTAGAAGTTGGCGGCCTGCCCGGAGGAGGTCAGCATCCCCGCCGTACCGCCCTCCAGGGCGGCCAGCTTGCCGGCCACCAGGTCGTTGGTGGGGTTCTGCAGCCGGGTGTAAAAATAGCCGCTGGCCTCCAGGTCGAAGAGCTTGCCCATGTCCTCGCTGGTGGCGTATTTGAAGGTGGTGCTCTGATAGATGGGGATCTGGCGGGGCTCGCCGTTGCCGGGGGTGTAGCCCGCCTGTACGCACTGGGTTCCAATGCCCTGAGAAGCCATAGTCTCGCGCTCCTTTGCTCTTTCTTGTATACCCGTCCTGCGACGGTGTTTCAGAATAAAAAACAGTTTAAGAGAAGCGCCCCGGCTTGTCAAGGGCGGCGGCGGCTTTTGTGGGATATCATAAAAGCCGGGCGCTTTTGGGAAAAATCGCCCATCAAAATGACGAAAAAGCAGGGGAAGCGGGAAGGCGCGGTTGACAGTCCGGCGATTGCGTGATAAATTCTGATTTGTATCGTTTTAATTTAAAAAGAAGGAGAGACCCACATGAAAAAGTTTAGCAAGACTCTTGCACTGGCTCTGGCGCTGGTGCTCTGCGTCGGCCTTCTGGCCGCCTGCGGCGAGACCGGCACCCAGGGCGGGCAGCAGACCCAGACCCCCGAGACCCCGGACGACGAAGGCGCGGCCGCTGTGGTCATCAAGATCGGCGGCACCGGCCCCCTGACCGGCGGCGCGGCCATCTACGGCAACGCCGTGAAGAACGCGGCGGAGATCGCCGTGGAGGAGATCAACGCCCTGGACGGCATCCACTTCGAGCTGAAGTTTGAGGACGACCAGCACGACGCGGAGAAGGCCGTCAACGCCTACAACACCCTGAAGGACTGGGGCATGCAGATCTCCCTGGGCTCCGTCACCAGCAAGCCCTGTGAGGCCACCAGCGCGGAGACCTATGCCGACCGCATCTTCGCCCTGACCCCCTCCGCCTCCTCCACCGCCGTCATCGAGCTGGACGCCACCGCCGACCCCATCACCTATAAGGACAACCAGTTCCAGATGTGCTTCACCGACCCCAACCAGGGCAGCGCCTCCGCCCAGTATATCTTTGACAAGGGCCTGGCCAGCAAGGTGGCCGTCATCTGGAAGAACGACGACGTGTACTCCCAGGGTATCTACAACACCTTCGTGACCCGTGCCGCCGAGCTGGGTCTGGAAGTCGTCAGCGACACTACCTTCAACGACGACAACGCCGCTGACTTCTCCGTCCAGATCGCCGACGCCCAGAGCAAGGGGGCCGAGCTGGTCTTCCTGCCCATGTACTATGAGCCCGCCGCCCTGATTTTCAACCAGGCCAAGGCCGCCGGCTATGCCCCCGCCTGGTTCGGCGTGGACGGCATGGACGGCATCCTGACCCTGGAGGGCTTTGACACCGCCCTGGCCGAGGGCGTCTATCTGCTGACCCCCTTCAACGCCGACTCCACTGATGCGCGCACCGTCGCCTTCGTGGAGAAGTATCAGGCGCGCTACGGCGACATCCCCAACCAGTTCGCCGCCGACGCCTATGACTGCGTATACGCCTACTATCAGGCATGCACCGCCGCCGGCGTCACCGCCGACATGAGCGCCGAGGCCGTCTGCGAGGCCATGATCGAGCAGTTCACCACCATGTCCTATGACGGCCTGACCGGCGACGGCATGACCTGGGACGTCACCGGTGCCGTGACCAAGAGCCCCAAGGGCATGGTCATCCAGAACGGCGCTTACGTCGGCCTGGACTAAGCGAAACACCCGACTCCCATCCCCCCCATGCAGAGGGGGATGGGAGCAAAGAGAGCGCGTATCAAAAGCCCGCTTCCGGCGGGTTTTTGATACGCGCTCCCCGTACCATTGTATCGTCAGCGAGGTAAGTCCATGAATTTCTTGAATTTCCTGATCAGCGGCGTCAGCCTGGGCAGCGTCTACGCCATCATCGCCCTGGGCTACACCATGGTCTACGGCATCGCCAAGATGCTGAACTTCGCCCACGGCGACGTGATCATGGTGGGCGCATACGTCTGCTTCTTCGCCATCAGCCGCTACAGCCTGCCGCCCCTGTTGGGCGTGCTGCTGGCGGTGCTGCTGTGTACCGTCCTGGGTATCGTCATCGAGAAGCTGGCCTACAAGCCTCTGCGCGCCGCCCCCAGCCTGGCGGTGCTGATCACCGCCATCGGCGTCAGCTACTTCCTCCAGAACGCGGCGCAGCTCCTGTGGACCAGCAATCCCAAGGTCTTCCCCAGCTTCCTGGACTTCGGCGAGACCGGCGGCATTGAGCTCTTCGGCGGCCAGCTCCGCGTCAGTTACATCACCATCGTGACCATCGCGGCCTGCGTGGTCATCATGCTGGCCCTCACCGCCTTCACCGGCAACACGAAGATGGGCAAGGCCATGCGCGCCTGCTCCGAGGACAAGGGCGCGGCCCAGCTCATGGGCATCAACGTGAACACCACCATCTCCGTCACCTTCGCCATCGGCTCCGGCCTGGCGGCCATCGCGGGGGTGCTGCTCTGCTCCGCCTACCCCACGCTGGTGCCCACCACCGGCTCCATGCCGGGCATCAAGGCCTTCACCGCCGCCGTCTTCGGTGGCATCGGCTCCATCCCCGGTGCCTTCCTGGGCGGGCTGCTGCTGGGCGTCATCGAGATTCTGGCCAAGGCCTACATCTCCACCCAGCTCTCCGACGCCATCGTCTTCGCCGTGCTGATCGTGGTTCTGCTCATCAAGCCCACCGGGCTGCTGGGCAAGCCGGTCAACGAGAAAGTCTGAGGTGCGCGGCATGAAAAAACTGCTTTCCAACCGGAATCTGCGCAGCCAGATTCTGACCTACGGCTTCGTCATCGCCGCCTTCGTGGTGCTCCAGCTCGTCGCCGCCGGCGGGGGCATGAGTTCCTCCCTCAAGGGGATGCTGGTGCCCATCTGCGCCTATGTGGTCATGGCCATCTCCCTGAACCTGACCGTGGGCGTCCTGGGCGAGCTGAGCCTGGGCCACGCGGGCTTTATGAGCGTGGGGGCCTTCATGGGCGTCACCGCCGCCATCTCCCTCCAGAACGCCGTCCCCGCCCCCGGCCTCCGGCTGCTCATCGCCCTGCTCGTGGGCGCGGTCTTCGCCGCCGTCGTCGGTTTCCTGGTGGGCATCCCGGTGCTGCGCCTGAAGGGGGACTACCTGGCCATCGTCACCCTGGCCTTCGGCCAGATCATCAAGAGCATCTTCAACAATCTCTACATCGGCCTGGACGCCCGGGGCTTCCACGTCTCTCTGCTCCAGGACCGCACGAATCTGGAGCAGGGCGGTCGGCTGATCCTGGGCGGTCCCATGGGCATCAGCGGCATTCAGAAGATCTCCACCTTCCTGGCGGGCGTCATACTGATCCTGGTCTGCCTGTTCGTGATTTTCAACTATGTCAACAGCCGCACCGGGCGGGCGGTCATGGCCCTGCGGGACAACCGCATCGCCGCCGAGAGCATCGGCATTTCCGCCACCCGCCACAAGATGACGGCTTTCGTTCTCTCCGCCGCCATGGCGGGGGCGGCGGGCGCGCTGTTCGCCCTGAACTACTCCACCGTCGTCGCCAACAAGTTCGACTTCAACACCTCCATTCTGGTGCTGGTCTTCGTGGTGCTGGGCGGCCTGGGCAACATGTTCGGCTCCATCCTGGCGGCCACGGCCCTGACGATTCTGCCGGAGGTGCTGCGCGAGTTCCAGGATTACCGGATGCTGATCTACGCCGTCGTGCTGATCCTGGTCATGCTGGGCACCAACAACGCCAAGCTGAAAAGCCTGTTTGAGAAACTGAGACCCCGCAGAAGGGAGGAGCAGAGCTGACATGGGAAAGGTCAAAAGCAAAAACGAAAGCCCGCTGGTGCCCGTACCCAGCACGTCCTACATCCCCCAGCGGGATCTGGACAAAACCCCGATTCTGGAGACCCGCTATCTGGGCATCGACTTCGGCGGTCTCACCGCCGTGGACGACTTCAACCTGACCATCGGCCGGACGGAGATCGCGGGCCTGATCGGCCCCAACGGGGCGGGGAAGACCACGGTCTTCAACCTGATCACCAAGGTCTACCAGCCCACCCGGGGCACCATCCTCCTGGACGGGCGGGACACCCAGGGCATGAACACGGTGCAGATCAGCAAGGCGGGCATTGCCCGGACCTTCCAGAACATCCGCCTGTTTGACAGCCTCTCCGTGGAGGACAACGTAAAGCTGGGGATGCACAACTCCATCCGCTACTCCATGGCCAGCGGCATTTTCCGCCTGCCCGCCTACTGGCGGAAGGAGCAGGTGGCCCACGAGCGGGCTATGGAGCTGCTGAGCATCTTCGATATGCAGGACATGGCCAAGATGCAGGCCGGGTCCCTGCCCTACGGAGCCCAGCGGCGGCTGGAGATCGTCCGCGCCCTGGCCACAAACCCCAGTCTGCTGCTGCTGGACGAACCGGCGGCGGGCATGAACCCCTCCGAGACCTATGAGCTGATGGAGAACATCGTGAAGATCCGCGACACCTTCCGCATCGCCGTCATGCTCATCGAACACGACATGAGCCTGGTCATGGGCATCTGCGAGGGCATCTGCGTCCTGAACTTCGGCAAGGTCATCGCCAAGGGCACCCCGGAGGACATCCAGTCCAACCCCGTGGTCATCGAAGCCTATCTGGGCAAGAAAAAGGAGGGCTGAGCCGTGACGAACATTCTCAAGGTGGAGGACATCCACGTCTATTACGGCGCGATTCACGCCATCAAGGGCGTCTCCTTCCAGGTGGGGGAGGGCGAGATCGTCACCCTGATCGGGGCCAACGGCGCGGGGAAGACCACCACCCTCCAGACCGTCTCCGGTCTGCTCCGGGCCAGGAGCGGCGGCATCGAGTTCTGCGGCGAACCCATCGGCCGCGTTCCGGCCCACAAGATCGTGGAGCGGGGCCTGGCCCAGGTCCCGGAGGGCCGCCGCATCTTCCTGCGGATGACCGTCCAGGAGAACCTGGAGATGGGGGCCTACACCAACAACCGGGACGTGGCAGACGCCCTGGACTATGTGTATGCGCAGTTCCCCCGCCTGAAGGAGCGCCGCCGCCAGATCGGCGGCACCCTCTCCGGCGGCGAACAGCAGATGCTGGCCATGGGCCGCGCCCTGATGAGCCGCCCGAAGCTGATGATGCTGGACGAACCCAGCATGGGTCTGGCCCCCATCCTGGTGGAGCAGATCTTTGAGATCATCGCCAACCTGCACAAAAACGGCACCACCATTTTGCTGGTGGAGCAAAACGCCCAAATGGCCCTCTCCGTGGCCGACCGGGCTTACGTTATGGAGACCGGCAAGATCACCCTCTCCGGCACCGGCAAAGAGCTGGCCGCCAGCGAGGAGGTCAAAAAGGCATATTTGGGCGGCTGAGAGAAGACCGCAAAAAAACAACCGTTGCAGATTCAACGAAAGGCGAATCCGCAGCGGTTGTTTCCGCTTTTGCAGGGGCCAGGGAAGGGGCTTACCCCTTCCGCCGGTTCGCGCCAGCTTCCTGTTTACTTCTTCTCCCGGAACACCCAGCCCTGCTGCACCCGGAACGACACGAAAAACAGCGCCAGGTCTACCACGAACTTGATCAGCGTCGTCAGCACCCCCGCGCCGGAGCTGGCCCAGCGGGACAGGAGATACACAAGTCCGGCGGAGAGAAGCATCTGCGGGATGGCGAGGCAGTAGTAGCGGAGCATCGTCCTGCCAAACCCGCCCGCGCCGTGGAAGACCACGGATTTGTTCAGGTTGAAGTTGAGGAAGCTGGAGCAGGCGCGGGCCAGGACCGTTGCGCAGAGCACCGCGCTGCCCTCCGACATGTCCCAGGCCTCCACCCTGGGCTGGAGCAGCAGCCGCGCGACGTAGAACACCAGCAGGTCCACCCCCGCCCCGGCCAGGGAGGACAGGAGATAGAGCAGGATGAATTTGTAGATGCGGACGGAGTCCCGCACGGGTCGGAAGTGGCTCTCGCTGTTGTCGTCCTCATAGACGGTCTCGATGGGCACTTCCCGGAAGCCCACCCCCATCCGCTTCATGTCCAGCAGCATGTTGGTCTCGTACTCAAAGCGGTCTCCCCGGACCTGCAGCAGGGCGGGGAAGAGGGCCGCCGGAATGCCCCGAAGCCCGGTCTGGGTGTCGCTCAGGCGGATGCCGCAGACCAGGCGGAAGACGCCGCAGGTGATGCGGTTGCCGCTGCGGGAGCGGGCGGGCACCTGGGGGCCGGAGAAGTCCCGGCAGCCCATGACGATGCGCTTGTCGTCTCCCACCGCCTCCGCCACGGCCAGGATGTCCGCGATTCGGTGCTGGCCGTCCCCGTCGATGGTGACGGCCCCCCGGCAGTCCGGGCGGTTTTTCAGCAAAAAGGCGAAAGCCGTGCGCAGGGCCTGACCTTTCCCTCTGTTGACCGGGTGGGTCAGCACCGTCACCTGGCTGTGGCGCGCTGCATGGCGGAAGTGGCCCTTGCAGTCCTCCCGACTGCCGTCGTCCACGATGACGATGTCGGCGAAGCCGGCGGCCACGGCCTGGTCCACCACGGCGTCGAACTTGTCGGAGGGGTTCAGGGAGGGGAGGATCAGGCTGACGCCCTCCGGGGCTGCTGTGGTCATAGGGGGGACCTCCTGTCTGCCGGGAAGAATTCCGGTCGAAGATGAAGTTATGCTTGAGTTTTTTGTCTGGAGCCAGTATAATACATTTGTTTGCATTTGTAAATTCCCACAGCAGAAAACAGGAGGGAGATCGCAGAGACATGAAGAGAGAGAGAAAAGCCGGGCGCATCGTGGGCCGGACGCTGCTGGTGCTGCTGGTGACGGTGCTGCTGTTGGCGCTGCTGCTGGTGGGCGTGGTGTTCGTCGCGCTGCGCGGACCCAGCACCACGGTACAGGAGCTGCTGACCCGCACCCTGAAAGAGACCAGCGCGGCGGACTTCATCCCGGACCTGTTCCTGTCCGAGGAACGGGTGGCCGAGATCATGTCCTACCGTGACACGGAGACGGACACGGAGGAGCAGGACATCAGCCTGGTCACCGTCCACAGCCCCCAGGACGCCGAGACCGGGGAAGCCGACGCCGAGCCGGAGTTCGGGCCGGATGGGATCAATCTGGTGGGCGTCACCGGGGCCAACTATCGGGGCGTGATGATGGTGGTCCAGGACCCCGGCCGCGTGTTTGTGGGCACGCCGGAGCAGTACGGCGGCGTGGGCCTGACCCTGCAAAGCATGGTCGCCAAATACGATGCGGTGGGCGGCATCAACGCCGGGGCCTTTGAGGACCCCAACGGCACCGGCCTGGGGGGCATCCCCGAGGGCATCGTCATCAGCAACGGCGAGCTGAAATGGGGCAGCCCCGCCAGCGTCACCACCGTCATCGGCTTTGACGGCGGCGGCATCCTGCACGTGGGCCGTATGTCCGCCCAGGACGCCCTGGATCGGGGCATCCAGACGGCGTGCAGCTTCGGCCAGGCCCTGATCGTCAACGGCGAGCCGGTGAGCAGCACGGAGATCTCCAGCAGCGGCGTCAACCCCCGCACGGCCATCGGCCAGCGGGCGGACGGCGCGGTGCTGCTGCTGGTGGTGGACGGGCGGCAGATCAGCAGCCTGGGCGCGACGCTGGAGGACCTGATCGAAATCATGCTGGACTTCGGCGCGGTCACGGCGGGCAATCTGGACGGGGGCAGCAGCTCCCTGATGCTCTACAAGGGCGAGGCGATGAACGTCAACTCCTCCCTGCTGGGCTCCAGACCGCTGGCCACCGCATTTATCGTGAAGTGAAGGGGGGAGCAGAGGAATGAAGCTGTTTGGAAACCGATCCGGCAAGCACACCGCGCAGCGGACGGACAAAACGCCGTACCGTCCCACGCGGACGGAGGAAGCCCGGCCCCGGGAGATCGCCCCGGAGCAGCCCAGGCGGGAGATGTTCGAACTGAACCCTTCTGCGGAAGCGCCCAGGACCCGCTCCGCCCCCGTCGCCCCGCCGGAGCCGAAGCCCGACGTACAGTTCACCTTCGTGGAGCCGGAGGGACCCATCTCCGTCTCCCAGATCGACAGCGAGGCCGAGTTTGAGGCCGAGACCCCGCCCCCGCGCAAGAAGCGCCGCTTTGGGAAGGGCCTGCTGGTCTACATCCTGGTCTTCCTGGTCCTCTCCGTGGCCGCCCTGGGCGTGTTCTGGTACTGGCTGGACAACTACGAGCTGGGCCGCCCCCAGCGCACCATGGAAAACTACCTGAGCGCGGCGGACAGTGCCTATTGGGAGAACTTTCTGCGCACGTCCGGCGTGGAGCAGGGGCTGCTGGACAGCCTGGACCTGGAGGACACGTCTTATTTTAAGAAGGTGGACCTCTACACGGACGAGACCCCGGTCTTCGGCATTCGCTTCGGGGATCGGGAGATGCTGCTCACCAGCCTCAGGCCGGGCCGGGCGCTGCCCTTCGGCCAGACCACCTGGGACGTGGACAAGGTGGAGCTGGTGCGCAGCGGCCTGGTGGTCTACGCGCCCCCCGGCGCGCAGCTCCTGGTGGACGGCCAGCCGGTGGCCGAGGACTGCCTGACGCAGCCCAACGCCCAGAAGCTGAGCCTGAACCCGCTGGAGCAGTCCCGGACCGACATCCCCGGCCTGGACCGCTATGAGATCGACTACATCTACAGCGACGAGCGGTTGCGCGTGCTCGACGCGGCGGGGAACGAACTGCCCCTGAGCCAGCGTCGGGGCAAGCGCTACTACTACGCCCCCCTGAGCCGGACCTACACGGTGGAAGCTCCCCTGGACGCCACGGTGACGGCCAACGGCGTGGTCCTGAGCGAGGCCAACGCCACGGTCAGCACCGCGCCCATGGCCGACTTCGAGGGCCTGGAGACCTGGATCGACCCGCTGCCCGTGGTCACCCGCTACGAACTGGAAAACCTGCTGATGGAGCCGGAGCTGATGGCCTACAACGCCGACGGCGCGCTGAGCGTCCTGCAGGACGGGGACCACTACCTGGTCTCTCTGAGCGCGGACGAGACCTTCACGGAGGAAGTGCGCCAGCGGGTGCTGGACGCCTTTGACGCCTACATCGCCTTCAGCGGCAACCGCAACGCCAACCTGAACGCCAACTACGCCCGCTACAACAGCTTCCTGGTCCCCGAAAGCATCGCTGCGGACCGGGCAAGCAAGGCTTTGGACAGCCTGCTCTGGGTCAAGGGCAGGGATACGGCCCTGGAGTCCCAGCAGCTCACCAGCGTGCTGCGCTACGGCGAGGACTGCTTCACCGCCCGCATCGACTACGCCATGCAGACGGACACGGAGGTGCAGGACAACAGCATCCTGATGATCTTCGTCCGCTACAACGACGGCTGGAGCATCGTCAACATTCTGAACAAGACCACGGCGGTCTGAACCCAGCGCCGCCGGGCGCGGGAGCGGCAGAACAGTCAGCCGCTTCCGTGCCCGGCGGTGTGTCGTTTTTCCCGGTCGTAAAAAAATCGCCCCGGCGCGGGCGATTTCGCGGAAAAATAACGATAGCTCTTGCAATTTGCTTTTTTTCTAGGTATAATCGTACTAAGCCGAAACGCAAAGGCGGGCAGGCCCTGGGGCGCGCCAACACCCCAAGGCCCTGTGAAGAGTAACATACCTACTCAGCACAACGAATTGAATCATCCGCGCCACGCCCTTATTATACCCGTTTCCCTCCCCCATTGCAAGGGGAGAGCGTGAGACGTGTCTTGTGCTGCGCTTTGATTTTTCAAAACGGTGTTGAGTGACTTTCCTTACTCAACGCCGTTTTTGCGTCTTCGGCGGGCTTTGGCGGGGCGGGCGCTGCGGCGTCCGCTCCAAAGCCCGCCGAAGAAACGGCAAAAATCAAAGAAGGAGCGTGGACAAAGGTGAAAAAAGTATGGGCCGTTCTCCTGGCGGCGGCGCTGCTGCTGGCGCTGGCGGCGCCCGCCGTGGCGGCGGACACCGTGGCCAGCGGGGCCTGCGGCGATGACCTGACCTGGACATTGGACAGCGAGGGGAAACTGACCATCAGCGGAACGGGTGAGATGTGGGATTTTGCGTTTATTGGCGCGATGGGAGAGAACATTATCCGTGCTCCGTGGAATTCGTGGTATTTCGAGAATTCCTACCCCAACCCAACAGCGGAGATCCAACCCGGGGTGACAAGCGTGGGAGATTATGCGTTCGAATACCCTTTTACAAGCGTCACAATTCCGGCCAGCGTGACGCGCATCGGAGTGGGGGCGTTCTCCGGGACGATGAACATCCAGGTGGCCAGCGGAAATCCAACCTATTCTGATGTGGACGGTATCCTGTTCAGCCGGGACGGAACGGTGCTGTATGCGTATCCGGGCGGAAGAGACGCGGATGCGTATACGGTCCCGGACGGCGTCACGAGCATTGGGGACCGTGCGTTCTCTGCCTGCAGGGGCCTTCGGAGCGTTACGATTCCGGACTGTGTGACGAGCATCGGGGACTACGCATTCTATTGGTGTTGGAGCCTCACTGATATGGTGTTCCCAAACAGCGTGACGGGCATCGGGGACTATACATTCTGTGCCTGCAGCAATTTGGCGAGCATCACTATACCGGACAGTGTGGAAAGCATCGGAGGCAGTGCATTCGCTGCCTGCGAATATTTGGAGAACATTCATGTCACAAATGACAATCCGTTTTTCTCAGAACAGAATGGGATTCTGTTCAGCCGGGACGCTGCGGTAATATATTGTTACCCGAATGGAAAAGAAGCAGAAGGATATACAATACCAGAAACTGTGAAAAGCATTGGGGACGGTGCGTTCTCTGGCTGCCAGAATCTGACAAGTATTATGATTCCGGACAGCGTGACGAGCATTGGAGACGATGCGTTCTTTAACTGTTACAACCTGACAAGCATTACCATACCCGATGGTGTGACAAGAATTGGATGCCGTGCGTTCTATTGGTGCAGTAGCTTGACGAGCGTGACGATTCCGGACAGCGTGACAAGCATCGGCGAAGAGGCCTTCTCCGGCTGCGGCCTGACGAGCGTGACAATCCCGAACAGCGTGACGAGCATTGGGGACTATGCGTTTTATTGGTGTAGCAGACTAACGAGTATCACGATACCGGACAGTGTGACGAGCATTGGGGACTATGCGTTCGCTAACTGTGGTTGTTTGGAGGACATTTATGTCGCAAACAGCAATCAGTTTTTTTCAGATTTGGATGGCGTTCTGTTCAGCTGGGACGCAACAGTAATATACTGTTATCCGGCGGGGAAAGATGCAGAAGTGTATACAATACCAGACACAGTGACAAGCATTGGAAATAGTGCATTCTATAGGTGCTACTTGGAGAGCATTACAATACCAGACGGTGTGACGAACATCGGAGACAGTGCATTCTCTTGTAGCAGCAGCCTGACGAGTGTTACGATTCCAAGCGGCGTGACGAGCATCGGAGACAGAACATTCTATGGGTGCTACAATTTGACGAGCGTTTCGATCCCGGAGAGCGTGACGAGTATTGGAGCCTTGGCGTTCATTCTTTATGAGGGATACTATGAGGGATACCGCCTGACCGATGTCTACTACGGCGGTACGCAGCAGCAGTGGGACGCCATTTCCATTGCGACTGGCAACGACGAGCTTCTCAACGCTACCATCCACTTTTTGGGTAACGCATCGGATGCTCCGATTGGTCCGGCAGAAATCTGTGGAACGGGAGACAGCCTAGAGGCGTGGGTTTTGCTGTCTGCCCCGGAGGACAGCGACATGACTGTGTACGGGGCGTACTATGCTGTGGATGGGCGCTTGCTTGGCTTGACCAGAGTGTCTGTTCCTGCGAGCACAAACACCATGACGTCCTTTTCTTTTGCTGACGGCACAAGTCTCTCCATCTTTGCTACAGACGAACGTTCCGGCGCACCGCTCTGCGACAGCGTAACGATCCTTCGCCCCGGCGAAACCTGAGCTGCACAGAAAGCTTCCCATACCCCGCGTACCAAATTCTGGCTGCCAGAGGAAATGCGCATATGCTTTCCTTGCGGGGTATGTCGCTCCTGACATCTTAGCCAGAATCCAAATTTTGGCAGGGTGCGCTTCCCGGCGCTTGCGCGGGGCAGCGCGCCGTTTTTGCGCGCAAACCCCCTTGCGAAACGCCGCGAAAGCGGGTATACTGACCAGAGCAACATAAGAACGAAAGGAAGCGCCCGCCATGACCCAAATCGCGGAAGAGAGCCTGCAGCTGCACTATGAGACCCGCGGGAAGATCGAGGTGATCTCCCGCCTCCCGGTGAAGACGAAGGAAGACCTGTCCCTGGCCTATACCCCCGGCGTGGCCCAGCCCTGCCTGGAGATCCAGCGGGACCCGGACCTGAGCTACGCCCTGACCCGGCGCTGGAACCTCTGCCTGGTGGTGACCGACGGCAGCGCCGTCCTGGGCCTGGGGGACATCGGCCCGGAGGCGGGGATGCCCGTCATGGAGGGCAAATGCGTTCTGTTCAAGGAGTTCGGCGGGGTGGACGCTTTCCCCCTGTGCATCAGGAGCAAGGACGTGGACGAGATCGTGCGCACCATTGCCCTGATCTCCGGCTCCTTCGGCGGCGTGAACCTGGAGGACATCTCCGCGCCCCGCTGTTTTGAGATCGAGGACAAGCTGAAACAGTGCTGCGACATTCCGATTTTCCACGACGACCAGCACGGCACCGCCGTCATCACCCTGGCGGGCCTGAGCAACGCCCTGAAGCTGGTGGGCAAGCGACGGGAGGACGTGCGCGTGGTCATCAACGGCGCGGGGGCGGCGGCCATCGCCATCTGCCGCCTGCTGCTGCGCGCCGGTTTTGCGGACATCACCCTCTGCGACCGCAGCGGGGCCATCTACGAGGGCCGGGCGCGGGGCATGAACCCGGTGAAGGAGGAAATGGCCCGGCGCACGAACCGTGCGCGGCGGCAGGGGAGCCTGGCGGAGGTGCTGGTCGGCGCGGACGTGTTCATCGGCGTCTCCGCCCCCGGCGTGGTGACGGCGGACATGGTGCGCACGATGAACCGGGACGCCGTGGTCTTCGCCTGCGCCAACCCCACGCCGGAGATCTTCCCCGACGAGGCCAAGGCCGGCGGGGCCAGCGTCGTGGCCACGGGCCGCAGCGACTATCCCAACCAGATCAACAATGTGCTGGCCTTCCCCGGCATTTTCCGTGGGGCCTTCGACGTGCGGGCGCGGGAGATCAACGAGGAGATGAAAATGGCCGCCGCCGCAGCCCTGGCGGGCCTGATCTCCGAAGAAGAACGCAGCGCGGACTACATCATCCCCGCCGCTTTCGACCCCAGAGTCGGCCCGGCCGTGGCTCAGGCCGTGGCCCAGGCGGCCAGAGACACCGGCGTGGCCCGGCTGTGAGGCCCATTGCACCGGGAAGCCCCTGCACGGGCGGGCAGACAAGCCCGCCCGTGCTTTCCGTCTGCGCGAAGCAAAAGACAGGAGACCAGGGAGGAAGCGCCATGCTGGAAACAAAACGCCTGAGACTCTACCCCGCCAGCCGGGCACAGATGGAAGCGGCCATTGCCGCCGCGCCCGCGGCGGAGCTGCAAGCGGCCTATGCCGAGATGCTGGCGGGCTGCCTGACCCACCCGGATCAGTGGGAATGGTATGCCATGTGGAGGATCGAGCGCAAGGACGGCGCGTGCGTCGGCGATCTCTGCTTCAAAGGTCTGACCCCCGCCGCCACCGCCGAGATCGGCTACGGCATTCTGGAAGCATACCAGGGGCAGGGCTACGCCACGGAGGCGGTGCAGGCCGCGGCGACCTGGGCGCTGTCCCACCCGGCGCTCCGGGCGGTGGAGGCCGAGACGGAGCCGGACAACGCCGCCTCCCGGCGCGTCCTGGCCAAGTGCGGTTTTATGCCCACCGGGGAAACCGGCGCGGAGGGCCCGCGCTTTGCCCTGCAACGAAACATGAAACCGTCTGCGTGAGCCCCTTACAAAACTGTCACATGCCTGTCATCCCAGGCGATTGCGCCGCCGCCCCGGGCTGCGGTACAATCGGAGCATCCAAAGAAACGGGAGGGAAACCGTTATGACGATGCTGGAAGTACGGGACCTGGAGAAGACCTATTCCGGGCGCTTCGGGGCCAATCCGGTCCGGGCGCTGAAAGGCGTCAGCTTTTCGGTGGAGGCCGGGGAGTATGTGGCCATCATGGGCGAGTCCGGCTCCGGGAAAACCACGCTGCTGAACATCCTGGCCACGCTGGACCGGCCCACCGGGGGCAGCGTCCTGTTGGACGGGCGGGACCTGGCGGGGCTGAAGGACAGCGCCCTGGCCGCGTTCCGCCGGGAGAACCTGGGCTTTGTGTTCCAGGAGTTCAACCTGCTGGACACCTTCACCCTGCGGGACAACATCCTGCTGCCCCTGGTGCTGGGCGGGAAAAACGCCGATGAGCTGGGGAAGCGGCTGGAGCCGGTGGCGGCCTCCCTGGGTATCACCGAGCTTCTGCACAAATACCCCTGGGAGGTCTCCGGCGGCCAGAAGCAGCGCGCCGCCGTGGCCCGGGCGCTCATCACCCGGCCCCGGCTGCTCCTGGCCGACGAGCCCACCGGCGCGCTGGACTCCCAGTCCGCCTCCGAGCTGCTGCGGGTCTTCTCCCGCCTGAACGGGGAGGGGCAGACCATCCTGATGGTGACCCACTCCATTGACGCGGCCTCCCACGCCAGGCGGGTGCTGTTCATCCGGGACGGCGTGGTCTTCCACCAGCTCTACCGGGGCGAGGGGAGCAACGAGGCCCTGTATCAGAAGATCGCCGACACCCTGACCATGCTGCGGACGGGGAGGTGAGGCGGGATGAAACACAGCGTCTATGCCCGCATCGCCGCCGCCACCGTCCGGGCCAACCCGCGCCTGTACGTCCCCCGCGTCCTGGCGGAGGCGGGGCTGCTGGGCTGCTTTTACATCCTCTACACCCTCTCCCGGGACCAGCGCCTGGCGGAAGCCCTGGGCGGGTCCTATCTCCCCACGATGATGGGCATGGGGACGGTGGTGATCGGGCTGCTGTCGGGCATTTTGATCTTGTACATCAGCCGCTTCCTGATGAAGCAGCGGACCGGGGCCTACGGGCTGTATAACGTGCTGGGCATGGAAAAGCGCCATATCATCCGGGTGCTGTTTTCCGAGTCCCTGTTCACGTCCCTGCCCTCGCTGCTGCTGGGCCTGGGCTTCGGGGTGCTGTTCTATAAGCTTTCCTCTCTGCTGATCTGCCGGATGCTCCGCTCCGGGCCCGTGGCGGGCTTCTATTATCTCAGCGCCCCCACGCTGCTCTTCCCGGCCCTGCTGTTTCTGGCCCTGGACTTCCTGGCCTTCCTGACCGGGAGCCTGAGCATCGCCCGGATGAAGCCGGTGGAGCTGCTGGCCCAGCAGCACAAGGGGGAGACGGAGCCGCGGGTGAAGTGGCCCCTGCTGGCGCTGGGGATTCTGACCCTGGGGGCGGGCTACGGCATCGCCCTGAGCGACCAAAGCCCCTTGCAGGCCATCTTCCTGTTTTTCGCGGCGGTGATCCTGGTCATCGTCGGCACCTACTGTCTCTTCGTCAGCGGCACGACCTTCGTGCTGAAACGCCTGAGACAAAACCGGCGCTACTATTATCAAAAGCGCCATATGCCCGCCGTGGCGGGGCTGCTGTTCCGCATGAAGCGCAACGCCGTGGGCCTGGCCTCCATCGCAATCCTGGCCACCGGGGTGGTGGTGATGCTCTCCACCACCGTCAGCCTCTACAGCGGCGTGCAGGACACCATGGAGGCCAACTACCCCCGCCAGCTCTATCTCTCCGCCTATCAGGTCGAGGACGGCGAGATCCGCCACGTCCCCTTCGACACGCTGCAGGCCGTGGTGAGCGAGGCGGCGGCGGAATACGGCCTTGCCGTCCAGGACGAGGAACAGACGGATATGCTGACCGTGTCCTATCTGTTCCGGGACGACACGCTGCTGACGCGGACGGAGGCGGAGGGCGGCTGGGACCTGGAGGAACTCACCGGCGCGATTTTCATCACCGAGGATACCTATACCCGCCTCAAAGGCCAGACCTACATCAGCACGGACCGGCGCCGCCTGGACCTGGACGCGGACGAGATCGCCTTCTGCCGCATCTATTCCACCGTCCGCAGCCTGTCTGAGGTGCCGGAGACCCTGACCATCGGCGGCAAGCCCTTCCGGGTGAAGGAGACCATTTCCTATTTCCCGGTCAGCAGCAACATGGGGGCCATGGTGGACGTGATCGGCGTGGTGGTGGCGGACCAGACGGTGCTGGACGGCATATACCGGGCGCAGAAGGTGGGCTACGGGGACTACGCCTCGGAGTACGCCAACCGGATTGGCGTCAGCTTTGCCGACGAGGAAGCCGTCAGCGCCGTGGGGGAGGCCTTCAGCCAGACCGTGGTGGAAACGCTGCGGAAAGCCTGCCCCGGCGAACTCAGCTATACGCTGGACACGAAATGGGAGAGCTTTCACAACACCCTGGACATGTACGGCACCTTCCTGTTCCTGGGGCTTCTGCTGGGCTTCGTCTGCCTGTTCTCCACGGTGCTGGTGATCTACTACAAGCAGATCGCCGAGGGCTACGAGGACCGGGCGCGCTTTCAGATCATGGAGAAGGTGGGCATGGAGCCAAAGGAGGTCCGGGAGACCATCGGTACCCAACTGCGCTTGCAGTTCTTCCTCCCGCTGGCCACGGCGGCGGTCCACACGGCGGTGGCCTTTCCCATCCTGCTGAAACTGCTGAAAATCTTGATGCTGAGCAACACCGGACTGTTCGTGCTTTGCACCCTGGCCACCTTCGCCGTCTTCTCCCTGGTCTATGTGGCGGTGTACCAGTTGACGGCCAGGACCTATTATCAAATCGTACACTAAAAAGGGGCACAAAACCGCCGGACCCGTTCCGACGGTTTGCGCCCTGTGTGGGGAGGCTTTGGAGATGTATCGGATCTTACTGGCGGAGGACGACGCGGCCCTGGCCGGGGCCATGGAAAAGACCCTGCTGGACTACGGCCACGCCGTGCGCCGCGTCACGGACTTCCGGGACGTGACCGGGGAATTCCTGGCGTATCAGCCCCAGCTGGTGCTGCTGGACCTGATGCTGCCCTACTACAGCGGCTACCACTGGTGCAGCGAGCTGCGCAAGCGCTCGGACGTGCCCATCCTGTTCCTCTCCGCCGCCTCGGACAACATGAACATCGTCACCGCCATCGGCCTGGGGGCGGACGACTTCATCCCCAAGCCCGTGGACGGGATGGTGCTGAACGCGAAGATCCAGGCGGCCCTCCGCCGCAGCTATGAGCTGCATGGCGCGGGCCAGACCCTGCGCTTCCACGGCGCGGAGCTGCACCCCGGCGACGCCTCCCTGGTTTACGAGGGCCGCCACATCGAGCTGACGAAAAACGAACTGCGGATGCTCCAGGTTTTGCTGGACAACAAAGGCCGCATCGTCAGCCGGGAGGATCTGATGCGCGCCCTGTGGCAGAGCGACCTCTATGTGGAGGAGAACACCCTGACCGTCAACGTGGGGCGGCTGCGGAAAAAGCTGGAGGAAAACGGCCTCCGCTCGGTCATCGTCACCCGGCCCGGCAGCGGGTATCTGATCCCATGACCGGCCGCAGAGAGCGGGCGGTTTGCCTGGACTGTCTGCGGCGTTTCCGCATCCCCGCCGCCGTGTATCTGCTCCAGACGCTGGGCAGCCTGGCCGTCTTCCGGCTCTACGGCCTGGAGACGGAAGCCTTCTGGTACGCCTTCGCCCTGAGCTTCTGCTTTCTGCTGAGCCTCTTTCTGCGCGCGCTGTCCCGGGCGCGCAGACGGGCGGCGCAGCGCTGGCGGACGCTGCAAAACGTCCAGACGGAGTGGAAGCAGCTGCCGGAGCCGGAAACGCTTTCCGAAGCCGACTTTGCCGCAATGCTGGCCGGGCTGGGGACGGCGCTGGAGCGGCAGAGCGCCCAGAGCGCGGCGCAGCAGCGGGAGGCCCAGGACTTTTACACCGCCTGGGTCCACCAGGTCAAGACGCCCATCGCGGTGATGAAACTGGCCCTGGGGGCGGGGGAGACCCCCGACCCGGCGGAACTGCGGGAGGAACTGTTCCGCATCGAGCAGTACACGGACATGGCCCTGGTCTACCAGCGCCTGGGCAGCCGCAGCAACGACCTGGTGGTGGAGGAATACCCCCTGGACGCCCTGATCCGGGAGGCGGTGCGCAAGTTCGCCGGCCAGTTCATCCACAAAAAACTCCGCCTGGACTACCCCGGCACGGATCTCCGCATCGTGACGGACCGGAAGTGGTTCCTCTGCATCCTGGAGCAACTGATCTCCAACGCCCTGAAATACACCCCATCCGGCTCCATCGCCATTGCCGTGGCAGACGGTGTCCTGACCGTGGCCGACACCGGCGTGGGCATTGTCCCGGAGGACCTGCCCCGCATCTTCGAGAAGGGCTACACCGGGGTCAACGGCAGACAAGGCGCCAGCTCCAGCGGCCTGGGGCTGTACCTCTGCGGGAAAGCCGCGGCCCTGCTGAACCTCCCCATTGGGGTGAAGAGCGCCCCGGGGCAGGGGAGCCGCTTTTCCCTGGACCTGCGGGACAAGCTGGTTTCCGCATGAAAAAGGGCTGTTTTTGCGTGCAAAAGCGTGAAAAAATCCTTGCATTTCCCCCTGCGCCGTGCTATACTACCATAGCCTGCCGGATTGCGGGCAAACACGAACGCAGACGGTCCGCTGCCGCGCCCTTCGCGCCTCCGGTAAGAACGTCTATAAACGAAAGGAAACGCAAAGAACATGGCTGATCTGATCCAAACCCTGACCAACAAGTATATGAAGGCCGCCCTGCCGGAGATGAACGTGGGCGACACCGTCCGCGTCACCGTCCGCGTCAAGGAAGGTTCCCGCGAGCGCAACCAGGCCTTCGAGGGCACCATCATCGCCAAGAAGCACGGCGGCATCAACGAGACCATCACCGTCCGCCGCATCAGCTACAACGTCGGCTGCGAAAAGGTGTTCCCGGTCCACTCTCCCACCATCGTCTCCGTGGAGACCGTCCGCAGAGGTAAAGTCCGCAGAGCCAAGCTCTATTATCTCCGCGACCGCGTGGGCAAGGCCGCCAAGGTCAAGGAGCGCCTGTAATCCAGACCCGAACAAAGCGCAGAAAAAAGAGCCGTCCCGAAAAAAGGGAGGCTCTTTTTCTATGCGTTGTATGGGCCGGCGTCCCCGACGCCCCCGCAGCAACACTCCAGTCAAAATCCACCCAAGGCGAATCCGCAGCCTCCCTGTTGTAGGGGCCGGCGTCCCCGACGGCCCGGCAGCAACGGCGCGTTTTGCGTAAACGTCCGGCGAATTCGCAACCGCCCCCGTAGGGAAGGGGCTTGCCCCTTCCGCGCAGAACAAGCCGCGTCTCCTTGCGCCCTTCGGCGAATTCGCAGACGTGAATCGAATGCGACGGACGCTTGTGTTGAACGCGGCAAATGCTGCGCGAAAAGGGCAAGCCCTTTCCCAACACGCACGCAAAGCGACCTTTTCCTATATCACCCCAAAAGCGACAAAACTTCCACCCTCCCCCGTCACATCTCCCCCCATTTTCCCGTCTACATAGATGAAGGGCCTTTCAGAAAGGAGGCGATGCGCCCCATGGACGAGCGAAGCATCTTCACCCAACTGGAACACCGGGACGAAGCGGCGCTCACGGCGCTGGAGGAACGCTACGGCCCGGAGTGCCGCAAGCTGGCGCGGGATCTGCTGGGCAGCCGGGAGGACGCGGAGGAGTGTTTCAGCGACGCGCTGCTGCGCCTGTGGAACACCCTGCCGCCGCCCCTGTCGCCCCGGGCCTGGCTGCGGAAGGCGGTGCGCCGCCTGGCGCTGGACCGGGCGGAACGGCGCAACGCCCGCAAGCGGGGCGGCGGCACCCTGCCGCTGCTGCTGGACGAGCTGGCCGAGTGTCTGCCCGGCGGCGAGGAACCGGAGGCCCGGCTGCTGGCTGGAGAGCTGGGGGCGGCGCTGGACCGCTTTCTCCGCGCCCAAAGCCCGCGGGACCGGGCGCTGTTCCTGCGCCGCTACTTCGACGGCGCGCCCCTCCGGGACATCGCCAAAGCATATGGAATGAAGGAGAACAGCGTGGCCGCAGCGCTCCGGCGGCTGCGGGAGCGGCTGCGGCGCACGCTGGAAGAGGAGGGATATCTGTTATGACGAGCAAGGATCTGTTGTACGCGCTGGACGGCGTTGGAGACGATATGCTGACCGCGTTGGACGAAGCGGAAACCCGGACGCGCCCCGAGCCGCGCCGTCCAGGCCTCCGTCGGAGCCTCTGGACCGCCGCAGCCTGCGCCGCCGTGGCCGCTTTGGTTCTTTTGACCCTGCCACGGCTGCGCCAAAACCCCGAACCGACCCCGGCGGCGACGACCGAAACCGCCGCGCCCCAGGAGACGCCCCAGCCTCCCGCCGCGCAACTCCCGCAGCTGCTGTGGAACGAGCCGGGCACCCCGCCGCCGGGGGTCGGCGGGACGGACGTGGCCGGGGTGATGATGGTTTCGGAGCCGCTGACGGCGGCGCAGCTGGCCCGCTGCGCCCCGGACACGCTGCCGGAGGGCCTGCGCATCCGGGAGAGCGCGGCCTACTACTATCTGAAAAACGGCGCGGGCGGCCTGGCCAGCGTAGAGCTGCGCCTGAGCGCCCCGGCGCTGACGAACCGGATCACCCTGCGCCTGTGGCTGCCGGACACGCCGCAATACTATGACTGCATCATGGAGCCAAAGCCCACGGAGACGGCGGCGGGGGAACTGGAGGGCCTTGTCTACCGGGCGTATCAGTATGAATACTGGCACGGGGAGGGGGACTCCGCCGAACAGCCCCCCACCCGTTGGCTGTCCCTTTTCCTGTTCTTTGAGCGGGCGGGGACGGCCTACCAACTGGTCTGCGAAGTCCCCGAGGCGGAGGAAGCCCAGGCAAGGGACGCCTTCGCCGCCCTGCTGCAAAGCTACGCCCGGAGCCAAAACGCCCCGGCGCTGGAGACCTTTCAGTGCGGAGAATATGTCCACCGGGACGAGACCCTCAGCTCCGAAGCGGCCCATGCGGACCCGGATTTCGGCGCGTACTATCCCGCGCAGCCCCCGGAGGACATGGAAAGCGACTTCATCCGCCGCTATCAGTTCCAGGACAGCGACAACAACCTCTATGCCAACTGGACCGGGGACGGCGCCAGCCTGGAGTGGCTGATCAGCTACGCCGACGCCGAAACGCAAGAGCGCCTGACCCGGCCGGAGGAGCGGGAAGCCTATGACATCTCGCTTTACCCCGGAGCCTGGTACCAGAACGCCCCGCCGGAGGTCCGGGACCGGCTGGAACGACCGACGTTCCGGATCGAGACCCTGAGCCTGGACATGATCCAGTCCCGCCAGCGCAGCGACGGCGCTGTCACCTGGACCGTCCAGT
This sequence comes from Oscillospiraceae bacterium, assembly GCA_017542425.1. Lineage (GTDB taxonomy): Bacteria > Bacillota > Clostridia > Oscillospirales > Oscillospiraceae > RGIG7114. The sequence continues at coordinate 38,927 of JAFXXH010000004.1, forward strand.
TCTGCGTCCTCTACCCCGGCGGCGTCCAGATCCGCGTCAGCGGAAGGAACCTGGACGCGGATTGGGTGTATGAGACGCTGAAAAGCATGGGGTGAAAAACGAACAAAACAGCACCCCCGGAACGGTGAAACACACCTTTCCGGGGGATTCGCCGTTCCTCTTTGGACAAAACGGGGTGCTTGGTCGAAAAAAGATTTCCCCGGCAAACCGGGCGTATTGCCCGGCTGCCGAGGGAACCCTTTTATTTTTTCGATTCTGGCGAGGGAACCCCGGCGGCGGAGGCCGCACGCCCTGCTACAGCCTGTCCGCCGGGATGCCCATCTCAGTCCGTCGTCACCACGGCGGTGTTGGTCGCTTCGTCATAGTCCACCTGGAAGCCCAAAGCCTCGCCCAGATCCCGGAGCTTGAAGAAGTTGTTGCCGCCGAGGTTGAAGACAGAGATGCGGGGAGAATAGTAGTTGATCTCAATGGTCTGCGGAGAGCGCACGGCGGTGGCAGAGCGGTCCGCGCCGATGACCAGTTCGCTGCCGTTGGCCTCATAGGATCTGCCGGAATAAATGCCGACGGAGTTGGAGTCAGCGTTCCAGTATACGGCAAACTGCGCAGAGGTACCATTCAATAGATATGCGATGTCCCGCAACTTGAAATAGTTTTCTCCATCAATATTGTACTTCTCCACATCTTTCAGTTCGCCATTTACGGAAAGCTTCTGCGGCGAACGCTGCACCACGGGATCTTTCGGCCCGTCGCTGTTATAATGGAACAAGGGAGCATCTATGCTGTTATCAAGGCCCCCATGACTGTCATCCGCGAACGAGATCTTCTCCCAATCTTCGCTGCTTCCGCCATAATACACGTCCTGCACCGGGCCTTCATACATTGCCAGGTCTCCGATGCGCTTTACACTGAGCGGAATTGTTATACTTTTGATCCCGGCATCATAGAACATCCCGTTTCCGATATGCTCTACACCTTCTTTGATCGTTACGCTTTGCAGGCTGCGGCAGATAGAAAATGCCCCCTCTCCTATGCTTTTTACGCTACCGGGAATCGTTACGCTTTGCAAGCTGTAGCAGTAAGAAAATGCATAATCTCCAATGCTTGTCACGCTGTCGGGAATCGTGACGCTTTGCAGGCTGTAGCAGGAAGAAAATGCACTATCTCCAATGCTTGTCACGCTGTCGGGAATCGTGACGCTTTGCAGGCTGTCACAGGAAGAAAATGCACTATCTCCGATGCTCGTTACGCCCTTCGGGATTACTACGTCACTTTCGTCGCCTTGATATTTTACAAGAATGTGGTTGATAATAGCGCAGTCCCCTAACGATTGCAACCATGGGGTATAAGAAAACGCATCCTCTCCGATTTTCTTCAAACTGGAGGGAACGGAAACCTGCTCCAAGCTGCTTTGTCCTTGAAAGGCGTTCTTACCGATATAGGTCACACCTTCGGGAATCGATACACTGGCAAATTCGCTTTTCGTCTCGTATCTGTCGCAGGCGCCGTCGGCAATGACTGTCACGCCCTTGGGAATCACCACGTTCTCTACCCATGTCTCACCCTGCGGATGCCGATACCGAAGCAGGACGCGATTGGCGACGGCAACGTCTCCCAGACGATCGAGCCATGGGGTGGAGTCAAATGCATCCTCGCCCACCGCTTCAACACTGTCCGGAATGTTTACGCTGGTCAGACTGGTACATCCCGCAAAGGCGTAATCTCCGATCGTTGTCACGCCGTCCGGGATTGTCACGCTGGTCAGGTCGGTACATCCCTGGAACACACCATAACTAATGCTCGTCACTTCATTCGGGATCACGACGGTACCGCCAGCGCCCGAATACGAAAACAATGTACCGGATTCGCTGATCGTCATCGTCCCATCCTCAGTTGTGTGCGTTTTTGCCGGCGGGGGATTGTAACCCCAGTCCGCCATCGCCGGCAGCGTCAGCGCCAGCAGCAGCGCCGCCGCCAAAAGAACTGCCCATACTTTTTTCACTTCTGTCCACGCTCCTTCTTTGATTTTGCCGCTGCTCCGGCGGGCTTGGGAGCAGACGCCGCAGCGCCCGCCCCGCCAAAGCCCGCCGAAGACGCAAAAACGGCGTTGAGTAAGGGAAAGTTACTCAACACCGTTTTGAAAAATCAAAGCGCAGCACAAGATGCGTTTCGCACGCTCCCCTTGAAATGGGGAGGGGAAACGGGTATAATAAGGGCGTGGCGCGGATGATTCAATTCGTTGTGCTGAGTAGGTGCGATACTCTTCACAGGGCCGCGGGGTGCTGGTAACACCCTGCGGCCTGCCCGCCTTTGCGTTTCGGCTTGCTTTGATTATATCGAATCTGGAGCCGGATTGCAAGAGCGCTTTTTGTGTTTTTGGAAAAAAAGCAGTGAAAACAACGAACCCGGAACGGTCAGACCCCTGACCGCTCCGGGCTTTTTCAACGCTTCCTACATCATCCGGCTCAGCTCCCGCCTCAGCCGCAAAATGATCCGCTTCTCCAATCTGGATATGTAACTCTGGGAGATCCCCATCCGGTCCGCCACCTGCTTCTGGGTCATCTCCGTCTGGCCCCGGAGGCCGAAGCGGAGGACGATGATCTGCTTTTCCCGTTCCTCCAGGGCGTCCACGGCCTCCATCAGCAGCTGGCGCTCCACGTCGTCTTCCAGGGGGCGGGAGACCTCGTCCGCGTCGGTGCCCAGCACGTCCCCCAGCAGCAGCTCGTTTCCGTCCCAGTCGGTGTTCAGCGGCTCGTCGATGCTGACCTCTCCCTTCTGGGCGCTGATCTTCCGCAGGTGCATCAGGATCTCGTTCTCGATGCAGCGGGAGGCGTATGTCGCCAGCTTGATGTTTTTGTCCCCCCGGAAGGTGGAGATGGCCTTGATGAGCCCAATGGTGCCGATGCTGATCAGGTCCTCCAGCCCCACTCCGGCGTTCTCGAAGCGGCGGGCGATGTAGACCACCAGCCGCAGATTGTGCTCGATCAGGCGTTGCCGCGCCGCTGTGTCGCCGGCACTCAGCGCGGCAATGGCAGCCCGCTCCGCCTCCGGTTCCAGGGGCGGGGGCAGGGTGTCGCTGCCGCCGATGTAGTAGATCCCACCGGCTGGGCCGTAGCGGATGGAGATCAGAAGCAGCCTGAGCCCCCGCGTCAGTCCGGACCGTTCCAAAGTCATAGAAAACCCACCGACCTTTCCATGTTTATTCTGCCTGCGTCTGGCTGAGGATCGCCCGGTATGCCCCGTCGGCGCAAAAGCGCTGGGGACTGACCGCCACCAGCAGGTCGTCCCGCCGCCGCCCGGCCACCTCGATGCGCGTGGGGACAAAGCAGAGCAGCAGCCCGGTCCCGCCGGTGACCGCCCGGCAGGGGAGCAGCCGACAGGCAAGCCCCTGCCGCCGCAGCCCCTTCAGCGCTTCCAGCGGCTCCGGGGCGCGCAGGGGGGCCGGGTCGTCCAGCAGCGGGGCCAGGGCCTCCGCCTCCGCCACCAGCGCCCCGCGTCCGGTGACCGGGTCGATCAGCTCGTTGCCCGTGTCCACCAGGGCCGAAAGCCGGACTTGCCTTGCCCCCAGCCAGAGCGTGACCGCCTCGATCCGCCGCTCCGCCCGCCGCCCCCAATGGCGGAAGGCCAGGGTCAGCACGGCGTAGCCCAGGGCGAAGGCCAGCAGCAGAGTCCGCAGGCTGACCGGATAGGGCACCCCGTCGGCGGCCTGGCCGCTGAGCCGGGAGACGGCGTAGATCAGCCCTGCCAGCGCCGCGGAGACCGCGTAAAAGGCCGCCACGGCCCGCATCGTCTGCCGCTGGCAGCCGTAGGCCAGCAGCACGGACAGCGCCCCGGACAGCAGCTTCACCGTGACCAGCCCGAAAAACGAGGGGAACAGCAGCGCCAGCAGGGCATAGACCCCGCCCCAGAGCGCCCCCAGCCCCAGCCGCCAGCGGCGCAGCGGCAGGGCGCAGAGCTTCCCCGCCGCCAGCAGCAGCAGATAGTCCAGCGCGGCGTTCAGGGCGATCAGAGAATCGGCATAGACGGTCTTCATGCCCACAAGGATACCCCCAGGCGGGGGGCGAAGTCCGTCATTCCCGGCAGGAGCCTGAAAAAAGCCTGGGCGAGAAAAATTCCCGACAGATATTGTCAAAGCCTCCGCGCTGTGGTATAATTCCATGACTAATCAGGAATGGGAGTGGTTCCGATGGAAACAAAACCTGTCTATCGGCGCGTCCTGCTGAAGATCAGCGGCGAGGCGCTGGCCGGGGAAAAGAAGACCGGCCTGGACTTTGATATCATCCGCCGGGTCTGCGCGGCGGTCAAGCGCTGCGTGGACATGGGCGTGGAGGTCGGCATCGTCGTGGGCGGCGGCAACTTCTGGCGCGGCGTCAAGGACGGCGGCGGGCGCATGGAGCGCACCCGGGCCGACCACATGGGCATGATGGCCACGGTGATGAACGCCCTGGCCCTCAGCGACGTGTTCGAGCAGATGGACGTGCCGGTCCGCGTACAGACTGCCATTACAATGGCACAGATTGCCGAACCCTACATCCGCCTCAAGGCCGACAAGCACCTGCGCTGCGGCCGGGTGGTCATCTTCGGCTGCGGCACAGGCAGCCCCTACTTCTCCACGGACACCGCCGCCGTACTGCGGGCCGCCGAGATCGGCGCGGACGCCATTCTGCTGGCAAAGAACATCGACGGCGTCTATTCCGCCGATCCCCGCACCGACCCGGAGGCCGTGAAGTTTGACCGCATCAGCTATGAGCAGGTGCTGGCCCAGCACCTGGCGGTCATGGACTCCACCGCCACCAGCCTGTCGATGGACAACCACATCCCCGTCATCGTCTTCGCCCTGGCCGACCCGGAGAACATCGTCCGGGTGGTCTGCGGGGAGGAACTGGGGACCAAAGTGGACTGAACGGATGCGCACATTGCGTTTGATTTCCAAATAAAAGGGAGGAACCTGACATGAGCGACCTGAAAGAATTCACCAAAAAGATGGAAAGGACCTGCGCCGTGCTGCTGGAGAACTTCAACGCCGTGCGCGCCGGACGGGCCAACGCCGCCGTGCTGGACCGGATCACGGTCAGCTATTACGGCGTGGACACGCCCATCCAGCAGATCGCCACCATCACCAGCCCGGATGCCCGCACCCTCCTGATCCAGCCCTGGGACGGCTCCGTCCTCAAGTCCGTGCAGAAGGCGATCCAGACCAGCGACCTGGGCATCAATCCCCAGAACGACGGCCGCGCCATTCGCCTGACCTTCCCCCAGCTCTCCGAGGAGCGCCGCCGCGAACTGGTCAAGCAGGTCCGCCGCTACGGCGAAGAGAGCAAGGTGGCCATCCGCAACATCCGCCGGGACGCGGTGGACAAATTCAAAAAGCAGGAGAAGTCCGGCGAGATCACCGAGGACGACCTGAAGAACCTGGAGCGGGACATCCAGAAGGAGACCGACAACTTCGTGAAACGCATCGACGAGCTCTGCGCCAAGAAGGAGCAGGAGCTGTCCGAGATCTGAGATGAAGCTCTTCCGTTCCAAACGCGCCCGGACCGCCGTCCGGAAGGAGCCGCCGCCCCGCCACATCGCCATCATCATGGACGGCAACGGACGCTGGGCCAAGCGCCGCGGCCTGCCCGGGACGGCGGGCCACAGCGCCGGGGCGGAGACCCTGCGCCGCGTGTCCAGCTATTGCCGGGACATCGGCGTGCAATACCTCACTGTTTACGCTTTCTCCACGGAGAACTGGAAGCGCCCCAAGGAAGAGGTGGACGCCCTCATGGCCCTTCTGGACAAATACCTGCTGGAGGCCATTGAGAAGATGGAGCGGGAACGGGTCCGCATGGCGTTTTTCGGCGACACCACGGTGCTGTCCCCGGAACTCCAGGCCCGCATCGCCCAGACCCGGAAACTTGCCCAAAAGATCGACGGCGTCCAACTGAACGTCTGCCTGAACTACGGCGGACGGGACGAGATCGTCCGCGCCGCCAGGCGCTGGGCGGAACGGGCCGCGGCGGGGGAGGGCGGCGAGCTGACGGAGGAGGTCTTCTCCGATCTGCTCTGGTCCGCCGGCGTCCCCGACCCGGAGCTGCTGATCCGGCCCGGCGGGGAAAAGCGCCTCAGCAACTTCCTTCCCTGGCAGACCACCTACAGCGAACTGGTCTTCATGGACACCCTCTGGCCGGACTTCGGCCCGAAACAGATCGACGAGGCCATTGCAGAATACCACCGCAGAGAGCGCCGTTTCGGCGGCGTCTGAGCCCTCCACCGTGCGTCGATGCGCGGAGAGAAGATGAGAGATGGGAGGATATCACATCATGTCACAGCGCCTGACCGTGGCGGCCATCGCCATTCCGATTCTGATTATCATCGTGTTCCTCGGCCTCCCCTGGCTGGTGGGCGTGGCCGTGGGTCTGGCCTCCGGCTGCTGCGCCTGGGAGTTCCTGCGCTGCACCGAGCGCGACGCCAAGCCCCGGCTCCACATCTACGCGGCGGTCAGCGCCATGCTGATCCCCTTCCTCAGCTCCCTCATCAGCTGGGGCCACGCCATCACCATCGTGCTGTTCTTCCTCTTCGCCGCCGTGTTCATCGAACTGATGCTGACCTTCCGCCAGCGCCGGACCATGGACTTTGAGACGGTGGCCATGATGCTGCTGGCCGGCGGCGTCATCCCCATCCTGCTCAGCAGCCTGGTACAGCTGGCCAAGCGCGGCGACTGCGGCAGCGTCTACGCGTTCCTGCCCTATGTAGCGGCCTTTTCCAGCGACGCGGGCGCCTATTTCGTCGGCATGGCCTTCGGCAAGCACAAGCTGGCCCCCTTCCTCAGCCCCCGCAAGACCGTGGAGGGCAGCGCCGGCGGCTTTGTCTCCGCCATCGTGATGATGCTGCTCTACGGCCTGGTGCTCCGCGCCCTGAACTACCAGGTGAACCTGGCGGTCATGGCCGTCTACGGCTTCCTGGGCTCCTTCGCCGGACAGCTGGGCGACCTGAGCTTCTCCGCCGTCAAGCGCCTCTACGGCGTCAAGGACTTCGGCAATCTGCTCCCCGGCCACGGCGGCATGATGGACCGGCTGGACTCCATGGTCTGGGTGGCTCCCCTCATCGAGATGCTCTGCCTCTGGGTACCGGCCATCTCCAAATAAAGGACGCGAGCGTCGGGCAAAACCGGAGACTGCGGCAACGATGCGGCCGGGGCAAGCCCCGGCCCTGCATGATGGGAACGAAACGGGAACCATATTCTGTAGGGCGGGGGCTTGCCCCCGCCGTTTTCTATCGCCCCGTTCTATCAAACAGAAAAGGCGGATACAGCTATGATACAAGCATTGAGCATATTGGGCTCCACCGGCAGCATCGGACGGCAGAGCCTGGAAGCGGCAGCGCGGCTGGGCATCCCGGTTCGCGCCCTGGCCGCCCAGCGCAGCGTGGACCTGCTGGAGCGGCAGGTCCGGGAATTTGCGCCCGCACTTGCTGCGGTCTATGACGAGAAAGCGGCCAAACAGCTGCGCATCGCCCTGGCGGACACACCCACGAAGGTGGTCTCCGGCCTGGACGGACTCATCGAGGCGGCGGCTCTGGAGGACTGCGACTGCGTGGTCACCGCCGTCAGCGGCAGCGTGGGCCTGCGCCCGACCCTGGCCGCCATCGACAGCGGCAAGCGCATCGCCCTGGCCAACAAGGAGACCCTGGTTTGCGCCGGGGAACTGGTCATGGCAAGGGCACGGGAGCGGGGGGCGGAGATCGTCCCCGTGGACTCGGAACACTCCGCCATCTTCCAGTCCCTGGGCGGCCGCCTGGGCCACCCCCGGCTGCGCCGCATCCTGCTGACCGCCTCCGGCGGTCCGTTTCGCGGACTCAGCCGGGAGGAGACCTGGCACAAGACCCCGGCCCAGGCCGTGGCCCACCCCAACTGGAGCATGGGCGCGAAGATCAGCGTGGACAGCGCTACGATGATGAACAAGGGCCTGGAGTTCATCGAGGCCATGCGCCTGTTCTCCGTCCGCCCGGACCAGATCACGGTGCTGATCCACCCCCAGAGCGTGGTCCACTCCGCCGTGGAGTACACCGACGGCAGCGTGGTGGCCCAGCTGGGCATCCCGGACATGGCCCTGCCCATCCAGCTTGCCATGACCTGGCCGGACCGCTGTCCCACGGACACGGCTGCCCTGGATCTGTTCGCCATGCAGGACCTGCACTTTGAGGCCCCGGATCTGGAGGCCCTGCCCTGCCTGGCCCTGGCCATGGACGCGGCACGGCGCGGCGGCACCGCCCCGGCCATTCTCTCGGCGGCGAACGAGGCGGCGGTGAGCCTTTTTTTGCAGGAAAAGCTCCCCTTTGGCGCGATTGCGGAATGTGTTGCCGCCGCGCTGGACAGCATAGAGATAGACGATGCGCCCACATTGTCCGAAATCCTCAGCGCCGATGCGCGGGCGCGAAACTATGTGATGGAGATGCGTTGATCCATGTATATCATTCTGGCAATTCTGGCCTTTGGCATTTTGATCGCGGTACACGAGCTGGGGCACTTTCTCACCGCCAAGCTCTTCGGCGTCCGGGTGAACGAGTTCGCCCTGGGCATGGGGCCGAAGCTCCTGAAAAAGCAGGGGAAAGAGACCCTCTACTCCCTCCGGGCCTTCCCCATCGGGGGCTTCTGCGCCATGGAGGGGGAGGACGGCGATTCCGTGGACCCCCGGGCCTTCCACAGCCGTCCGGCCTGGCAGCGGGCCATCATCCTCTGCGCCGGGGCCGCCATGAACTTCCTGCTGGGCTTCGTGCTGGTGCTGTGCATCTCCCCCGACGCCAACTTTGCCGAGCCGGTGCTGACGGGCTTCATGCCCGACTGCCCCTACGAGGGGACCGACGGACTGCTGGCCGGGGACCGCATCCTCCGCATCGACGGCCACCGCATCTTCTTCGCCAGCAACGTCTCGGAGTACCTGGCCCGCTCCGGCGGCGACACCCATGACATCACCCTGCTCCGGGACGGAACGCGGCTGACGCTGGAGGACTATCCCCTGACGCAGCGCGATTACACCCTGGAATCCGGCGAGACCGTGACGCGCTACGGCCTCTATTTCAGCCCCCGGGACTTCGGCTTTGGGGCGGACCTGCGCTACTCCTGGTACGCCTGCCTGGACTTCGTGCGCATCGTCTGGAACTCTCTGGGCGACCTGTTCCGGGGCGCGGTGGGCATTCGGGAGATGAGCGGCGCGGTGGGGATCGTGGATTATGTCAACCAAACTGCCCAGGCCGCCCAGAGCACGGAGGAAGTGGCCTTTGACTTCGGCTATATCTTCGCCCTGATCGCGGTGAACCTGGCGGTGGTCAATCTGCTGCCCCTGCCCGCCCTGGATGGGGGAAGGGTCTTCCTCCTGCTGGTGACGGCCCTGATCCAGCGCCTCACCCGGAGACAGATCGACCCGAAATATGAGGGTTATATCCACACGGCGGGCTTTGTCCTGCTGATGGGGCTGATGGTGTTCATCCTGTTCAACGACGTGGTGAAGATCTTTGCCCGCTGAAAAAGTCTGACACAGGGGGAAGCTCGAGATGTATACGAGAGACAAGACCAGACGGATCTCCGTCGGCGGCGTGGCCGTGGGCGGGGGCGCGGCGGTGAGCGTCCAGTCCATGTGCAACACCAAGACCTGGGACGCGGCGGCGACGCTGGACCAGATCAAACGGCTGGTTGCGGCTGGCTGCGACATCGTGCGCCTGGCGGTGCCGGACGCCCGGAGCGCGGAAGCGCTGCATGAGATCTGCGCCGCTTCGCCCCTCCCGGTGGTGGCGGACATCCACTTCGACTATCGCCTGGCGCTGAAAGCGGCGGAAGCGGGGGTCAGCAAGATCCGCATCAACCCCGGCAACATCGGGGACCCGGAGCGGGTGCGCGCCGTGGCGGAGGCCTGCGGGACCCGGGGCATCCCCATCCGCATCGGCATCAACGGCGGCAGCCTGGAGAAGCACCTGCTGGCCCGCTATGGCCGCCCCACGGCCCAGGCCCTGGTGGACTCCGCCGCCGGACACGCGGAGCTGCTGGAGCGCTTCGGCTTCCGGGACATCTGCCTGTCCCTGAAAAGCAGCAGCGTCCCCCTGACGGTGGAGGCCTGCCGCCTGGCCGCCGAGACCTTTCCATACCCCCTCCATCTGGGCGTCACCGAGGCCGGGACGGTCTACGGCGGCGTCATCGCCTCGGCGGCGGGCATCGGCGCGCTGCTGCTGGAGGGCATCGGCGATACGATCCGTGTCTCCCTGACTGCCGACCCGGTGGAGGAGGTGCGGGCGGCCATCACCCTGCTGAAAGCCTGCGGTCTGCGGCGGGGCGGGGTGCGTGTGGTCTCATGTCCCACCTGCGGGCGCACGGAGATCGACCTGATCGCCACGGCGCAGCAGGTGGAGGAAGCCTTGCGGGACTGCAAGCGGGACATCACCGTGGCGGTGATGGGCTGCGCGGTGAACGGACCCGGCGAGGCCCGGGAGGCCGACTACGGCCTGGCCGGGGGCAGGGGAGAGGCCCTGCTGTTCCGCCGGGGAGAGATCCTGCGCAAGGTGCCGGAGGCGGAGATGGTCCCGGCTCTGCTGGCGCTCATCGAAGCGGACGCAGAAGGAGCGATATGACAGAAAAACTGGCGTTTTTGGAGGTCTTCCCCTGCTGCCAGGACCTTGCGCCCCTGGCAGGGGGGCTGGAGACCGCATATTTGACCGAGGTGGTCGTCGAGCGGGAAAGCCTGAGCATGACTGTCTCGGCCTTCTTTTCCCGCGCCCCCTTCGCGGCGGAGCTGGAGAAGCTAGAGACCCGTCTGCGGGACAGCTTCGGCCTGAGCGCCGCCGCCATCCGCGCCGACTTCCCCGCGCCCAAACAGGAAAAAGCCGCCGACGGGGCGGGGGAGACGCTGCTGGGCAGCCCCATACGGGCAGCAGCGGCGGAGATCGGCAGTCTGTCGGAGGAGAGCGGAACTGTCACAGTGACGGGCCGGGTCTTCGCGGTGGACAGCCGGGAAGTCCAAAAAGGGAAGGCCGTGGTGCTGTCCTTCTGCCTCAGCGACGGGACCGGCAGCATCCACGTCAGCAAATACCTGCGGGAGGAAGCCGACCGGGGCGTGGTGGACAAAGTAAAGGACGGACTCTGCCTTCAGGTCCAGGGCAGCGTGGCCCTGAACCGCTATGATAAGGACATCGTTCTGGAGCCAAAGCACATCCAGACGGCCCCCAAGCCGCCCCAGCGGCAGGACACCGCCCCGGAGAAGCGGGTGGAGCTGCATCTGCACACCAGCTTTTCCACCCTGGACGCCCTGACGGACGTAAAAAAAGCGGTGGCCCGGGCCGCCCAGTGGGGCCACCCCGCCATCGCCATCACCGACCACGGCTGCGCCCAGGCTTTCCCCGACGCCTGGAAGGCGGGGGAGAAGCACAAGATCAAGATCATCTACGGCCTGGAGGGCTACTTCATCAACGATGTGGACGAAAAGCTCGCCATCCACGGCGACAGCCCGCTGCCCCTGGATACGGAATATGTGGCCTTCGACATCGAGACCACGGGCCTGCGCAGCGACGCGGACCGGATGACGGAGATCGGCGCGGTGGTTTTCGGCCCGGAGGGGATCGGCAAGCGCTTCAACACCTTTGTAGACCCTGGCCGCCCCGTCCCGGCGGAGATCGTCCGCCTGACGGGCATCACGGATGAGATGCTCCAGGGCGCGCCGGACGAGGCCAGCGCCCTGAACGCATTTCTGGACTTCTGCGGGGACCGGCCCATCGTGGCCCACAACGCGGACTTCGACACGGGCTTCATGGCGGCGGCGGCCAGGCGGCACGGCATCGCCTTTCAGCCGGTCTACCTGGACACGCTGGTATTGGCCCAGACCCTCTTGCCCCACCTGCGCCGCCACAAGCTGGACACGGTGAACGACGCGCTGAGTCTGCCCCGCTTCCGGCACCACCGGGCCAGCGACGACGCGCTGGTGGTGGCCCGGATCATGCAGAAGTTCCTCCCCATGCTCCGGGAGCGGGGCGCGGAGACCCTGGCCGACCTGGAGCGGGTGTTGCAGGACATCCGGGGCAGGGAGGGCGTGCGCCAGCAGCAGGCCAAGCACATCATCCTGCTGGTGAAAAACCGCACCGGCCTGAAAAACCTCTACCGCCTCATCAGCGATTCGTACTTAAAACATTTCCACCGAAACCCCCTCCTGCTGAAGAGCGAACTCATGCAGCACCGGGAGGGCCTGATCGTGGGCGCGGCCTGCGAGGCGGGAGAGGTCTTCCGCAGCATGGTCCGCCGGGCCAGCGACGCGGAGCTGAAGCGCCTGGCGGCCTTCTATGACTATCTGGAGATCCAGCCCATCTGCAACAACCGCTTTCTGATCGAGGACGGCACCGTCTCCGACGAGGAGGGCCTGCGGGACTTCAACCGCCGCATCGCCCGCATTGCCCGTGAGCTGGGCAAGCCCCTGGTGGCTACGGGGGACGTACATTTCCTGGACCCGGAGGACGAGATCTACCGTCACATCCTGCTGGCGTCGAAGAAGTTCTCCGACGCGGACAAGCCCCTGCCCATCTACTTCAAGACCACGGACGAGATGCTGGAGGAGTTTTCCTATCTGGGCGCGCAGCAGTGCTATGAAGCGGTGGTGGCCAACCCCCGGGCCATCGCGGAGCAGGTGGAGCCCATCGAGCTGCTGCCCAAGGGGAAGCTCTTTGCCCCGAAGATCGAGCATTCGGCCCAGCAGCTCAAGCAGCTGTGCTATGACCGGATGCATGAACTCTACGGCGACACGCCCCCGGAACTGGTGCAGGCGCGGGTGGACACGGAGCTGAACACCATTCTGGAACACGAGTACGACGTGATCTATATGTCCGCCCAGAAGCTGGTGCAGAACTCCCTGGAGCACGGCTATCTGGTGGGCTCCCGGGGCAGCGTGGGTTCCTCCGTGGTGGCCTATCTCTCCGGCATCACCGAGGTCAACGCCCTGCCGCCCCACTACCGCTGCCCGAACTGCCGCCACAGCGACTTCACCAACCCCACGGGCGCGGGCTGCGGCGCGGATATGCCCGACGCGCTGTGCCCGGTCTGCGGCACGCCCTATCAGAAGGATGGCTTTGACATCCCCTTTGAGACCTTCCTGGGCTATCCCGGCAACGAGAAGACCCCGGACATCGACCTGAACTTCTCCGGGGAGTACCAGGCGCGGGCCCACAAGTACACGGAGGAACTGTTCGGCTCCGACCACGTCTTTCGGGCGGGCACCATCGGCACCCTGGCGGAGAAGACCGCCTTCGGCTATGTGAAGAAGTATTTGGAGGAACGGGGCCTGACCGTCACCAAGGCGGAGGAGACCCGGCTGAGCCTGGGCTGCGTGGGCGTGAAGCGCACCACGGGCCAGCACCCCGGCGGCCTGGTCATCGTGCCCCAGGACATGGATGTGACGGACTTCTGCCCGGTCCAGCACCCGGCGGACGACCCCAACAGCGACATCATCACCACCCACTTTGAATATCACTGCATGGAGGACAATCTGCTCAAGCTGGACGAGCTGGGCCACGACGACCCCACCATGATCCGGATGCTGGAGGACATGACCGGGGTGAACGCCCGGCAGATCCCCTTGGACGACCCGGACACGATGCAGATCTTCCGCTCCCCGGCCCCCCTGGGCCTGCCCGACGACGACCCCATCATCGGCAAGACGGGCAGCATCGGCATCCCGGAGTTTGGCACGGGTTTCACAAGGCAAATGCTGGTGGACACCCAGCCGGAGGGCTTTGACATCCTGGTGCGCCTGTCCGGCTTCTCCCACGGCACGGACGTGTGGCTGGGCAACGCCCAGGACCTGATCACCAGCGGCACCGCCAGCGTCAAAGAGACCGTGGGCTGCCGGGACGACATCATGCTGTATCTGATTTCAAAGGGCATGGAACCCAAGCTGGCCTTCAAGACCATGGAGGCCGTGCGCAAGGGCAAGGTGAAAAAGGGCGGCTTCCCCGACGGGGCGGAGGAGAAAATGCGGGAGCTGGGCGTCCCGGACTGGTACATCGAGTCCTGCCGCAAGATCGCCTACCTGTTCCCAAAAGCCCACGCGGTGGCCTATGTGATGATGGCCTTCCGCATCGCATATTTCAAAGTCCACTACCCGCTGGCCTTCTACGCGGCCTACTTCTACCGCCGCAGCCAGAAGGACGGCTTCGACGCGGGGATGATGACGCTCGGCATCGAGGCCGTGCGGAAGAAGATCCGCGCCATCGAGACCAACAGCGAGGCCACGGCCAAGGAGCAGGATCTGCTGACTACCCTCTACGCGGTCTATGAGTTCTATCTGCGGGGGCTTTCTTTCGCGCCCATTGACCTCTACCGCTCCGACGCGGTGAAGTTCCTGCCCGTGGGGGACAGACAGCTCCGCCCGCCCTTCGTCTCCATCTCCGGGCTGGGCGAGGCCGCCGCGAACGACCTGGCCAACGCGGGCAGGAGCGGCACGCGCTTCGTCTCGATGGAGGACGTGGCCGCCGTCTGCCCCAAGGTGAGCCAGACCCACATGGAGACCCTGCGCACGCTGGGGGCCTTCGGCGATATGCCGGAGACCAGCCAGATGAGCCTGTTTTGAACGCTCATTTCAAAACCGCTTCGCTGGGTTTTGAAATGAATGGGATGCGCTGCGCGAGCGCCCCCTTTGGGGACACTCGCTCCGCGAGAAGTATTTTTCCCGGAAACGCGGTTTCCGGGAAAAATGGATTTGAATTTTTTTCGCGCCTGCGGGCGCGAAACTCTGCGAGGCAACGGGGGTTTTGAACGCTTCCGTTTTTTTTAGAAAGAGATCGGACGGTGAGACTTCATGTGGAAATATTTTGGGGTGTTTTGTAATGTGGCTACGGTGCTGCTGGGCTCCGGGCTGGGGCTGCTGCTGCGGCGTCGGACGGCGAGGGGCGAGGACCCGGCGCGGGAGCGGCTGCCCCAGGCGATGATGGTCTGTATGGGCTTTTGCACCGTCTACGCCGCCGCATCGGGGCTGCTGGGGACGGAGAACGGGACGCAAGCCCTGATCGTGGTGTCCAGCATGGCGGCGGGGCTGCTGCTGGGCTGGCTTCTGCGCATCGATGACCGCCTGAACCGCCTGGGTGACCGCGTTCTGGCGCGACTGGCCAGGGACGGCCAGACCGGGAGCAACCCGGCGGAGGGCCTGGTGACGGCGGTGCTGCTGTTCTGCATCGGCTCCATGACCATCCTGGGTGCCTTCCAGAGCGCCGCCAACCCCCCGGCGGCTCTGGACCTGGACTGCCACACCACCCTGCTCATCAAGTCCCTGCTGGACTTCGTCTCCGCCACCTGCCTGACCGTCAGCTTCGGCCCCTCGGTCATGGCCTCGGCGCTCTTTGTTCTGCTGTTCCAGGGCCTCCTGGTGGCCCTGGCCGCCCAGCTCCAGCCCTTCCTGGAGCGCATCGCGGTCATGCCGATCCTGAACTGCGTCGGCTCCCTGATTTTGCTGGCGATTGCCGTGAACCTGCTGGGCCTGAAAAAAATCAAAACGGCGGACTATCTGCCCGCCTTAGTGATCCCGGTACTGATCTGCTGGATCTTAGCCTGAGCGAGTGGGGGAGCGGCAAAGCGCATCCAGCGCCCGGCGTGAACGGAAAACAAAACTGCCATTTCCATAAGCAGAAACCCCGTGCTTGCAGGGCGCGCCCTATGAAAGGCAAGCACTCTGTAGGGGCCGGCGTCCTCGACGGCCCGCAGCAATGCCCCGACAAAAAAACCGCGTTGGGCGAATCCGCATTCGCCCAACCCCACAAAAAAGCCCAATCACAAAACAAAGCAGGGATTCAGCCATTCCAGGCCAAATCCCTGCTTTTCTTTTTCCGCGTCGATGGGATATCGTTCGGGTAATCCAAAAACGCATCTGTTTTAGCTTGCCTCATTCAGTTTGACCACCAGCGCGCCGTCTAGCACCTTCACACTGCCCTCCCTGGGGTAGAGCGGCATCTGCTGCACCGTCTTTTGCCCGGCGTAGGACTGGGCCAGCTCCGTGTGGCCGGTGTGGACGGGGGCGGCGAAGGCCAGGTAGTGGCGGAGGAAGAGGTCGTAGCTGGGGGCGGTACGGAGGTCGGCCAGGTCGTCCATGCCCATCATCTGGCTCACATCCATCTCCGGGCTGGGGTACAGGGCCGCCTCCCGCTGCTCGCTGCCCACCAGCACCACGTCCATGCCCGGCTCATAGCCCGGACAGGACTCGATGCGCGCAATCAGGCGGTTGGACCAGGCCGTGCATTCCCGGAGGCTCATGTCCAGCCTGAGATAGAAGCTGTTGGCCGTCACAGCATAGCCGTAGACGGCGAAGGCCAGGCTCAGGAGGGCCAGGGCGCGCAGGGCGCTTCCGGCCAGGCGGGGGCGCTCCGTAATTTGCTCTGTCAGTGAGATGGGAGCAAGCAGGGCGAAGACCAGGCCGTACAGCATATGGGTATGCACCGCGCCGTTGGGGACCATGACGTAGATCAGGCCGCCCGCCAGGGGGTAGAGGGCCGCCAGAGCCAGGGCCAGGATGGTCCTGCCCGGTCCGGGACGCCGCTGCCACAGGAGCCAAACGAACCCCACCGCGCTGCCCGCCCCGGTGAGCAGAAGCAAGTATTTGAGAAAGCGGAACTGATAGTGATACACGTCCTCCAAAAAGAAGGAGATGTAGGCGCGGTAGGCCGCATGAATCATCTCCGGGAGCCTTGCCAGAGGCAGCTTGCCCATTTCGGAAATGCCCTCATAGTCCGTCAGCCCCGTCTCCAGGGTCGTCAGCCGAACCACCAGCAGATAGAGCGTCAGCCCCAGGGCCAGGGTCCCGGCGCAGCGCAGGGCCTTCCCCAGCAGCGCCCGGACTTCGCCGCCGTCCAGGGTTTCCAGCAGCAGCGCGCCCACTATCAGCGCCGCCGCCACCGGGAGATAACTCTGATAGACCCCCAGGGACAGGCAGATCAGCGCCGCGCCCAGGGCGCTGCCCCACCAGCCCCGGCGCAGCGCGGCCCAGGCCCCCAGCTCCGCCAGCAGCAGGCCGAAGAAATAGGCGTCCGAGGTGAAGAGATAGCCCAGCGTGGCTGTGACGCTGGGAAAGCTCACCAGCAGCGCCCCGGCCAGCAGACAGCCCAGGGGGCGGCGGATGCGCAGCAGACTGACCACCAGACAGGCTCCCAGGGACAGGAACGCGATGCCCAGCAGACCGATGAGCCAGGGGATGCTGAAACTGCCGTCCATCCGCAGCACCGTGGGCAGCAGCCAGCGCCCGGAGAAAACCCCGTAGCCGCCCCGGAACAGCTGATACAGGTCGTCGTGGTTGGCAAATTTGTTGGTGAAGGCGTAAAGATGCGTCGCCAGCCCCACGGCGGCGGCGGAGAAGAAGGTTGTGCGGATGTGGGCGGGCGTCCGGTGCCAAAGGTCCCGAACAAAACCGTCCGGGTCTGCCAGGGTATCCCTGAGCCGCTGTAACATGATGCGATCCCCCTTTCAGGTTTGTAAATTCGTGTTAAAAAACGTAAATCCGATTATAAACACGAATTGGTCAGTTGTCAAGCCGGTTAATCGTCTTGTAACTCGTTTATCTATGGGAGCTGTGGACTATACTTGGGTGGGGTGATTCCATGGAACTGGATTACGCGGAAATCGGAAAACGGATCGCACGGCGCAGAAAGCAGCTCGGATTGAAGCAGTCCGATGTGGAAGAACGGGCTGACATTGGATATAAATATCTCACCAGCATCGAACGCGCCATCTCCATCCCCTCCGCAGAGGTCATCATGCGCCTGGCCGCCGCGCTGGACACCACGCCGGACGAGTTCCTGGTGGGCACGGCCCGGTACGAGGGAAACCAGTGGCGCAGCGTAGCCGAGGAACTGCGGGGCCTGACGCCGGGGCAGCTGGATTTGACGGCCCAGTTCATCGCCTGGGTGCGGGAGCGGGATCTTTGAGCACTTATTTTATAAAATATTCTTCTTTTGTATCAAACTTGTAATCCGTACTGCTATCATTCCGGCATAAAATCTGTCCGGTGCAATCAATCTGTTTCTGCATCCATGTGTTTTGCGCGGAGGCTTGCCTTTTGCGGTTCAGCTTCCCGGCGCGGAACCCGGAAAACGCTTCGGCGTGGCCCGCAGTGCATTCCAATTGCCGCCGGACGATTTGGAACGCTCTGCCGTGATGGATCGGGAGATCGAACAGGAGTTTCTGGGGAAAAGCAAATAAATGATCGTCCTGCACAAAAAAACACTTTACAAATCCCACATCCTGTGTTATCATTCCTAAAAATTGAATCAAGCTTCAGGGCGGGGTGCAAGTCCCCACCGGCGGTATAGCCCGCGAGCGCGCGCAGGAATGCGGCGTTGATTCGGTGAGAGTCCGAAGCCGACCGTGACAGTCGGGATGGAAGAAGCGGTATTGTTTGGCATCGCCATGCGCGGCGGGGGCGTCTATGCTCCCCTGTTTTGTCGCATTTTGCGGTCCGCTGCGCCCTGATTTCGGTCAGGGCGTTTTTGCGTTTCGGAAGGGGGGTTGGAAGATGCCGGAGCAGGACTATATGCGCCGTGCCATCGAACTGGCGAAAAACGGTGTGGGCTGGACCGCGCCGAATCCCATGGTGGGGGCGGTGCTGGTGAAAGACGGGCGCGTCATCAGCGCGGGCTGGCACCGGCGCTGCGGCGGACTCCACGCCGAGCGGGAGGCCCTGGCGGCCTTGACGGAACCGGCCAGGGGGGCCACGCTGTATGTGACGCTGGAGCCCTGCTGCCACCACGGGCGCACACCCCCCTGTACCGATGCGATTCTGGAGCACGGGATCACCCGCGTGGTGATCGGCTCCCGGGACCCCAATCCCCTGGTCTCCGGCCAGGGCGCGGCGAAGCTGCGGGCCGCCGGAGTGGAGGTCGTCGAGGACTTCCTGCGCGCGGAGTGCGACGCGCTGAACCCGGAGTTTTTCTGGTACATCACCCACAAAACCCCCTACGCGGTGATGAAATACGCCATGACGCTGGACGGGAAGATCGCCTCCCGCACAGGGGCCTCCCGGTGGATCACCGGAGAGACGGCCCGGGCCCACGTCCATGCCCTGCGGGGGCGCTATGCGGCAATCCTGGCCGGGATCGGCACGGTGCTGGCGGACGACCCCATGCTGAACTGCCGTCTGCCCGGGGCGCACCAACCCTTGCGGGTGATTTTGGACTCCCGGCTGCGCATCCCACCGGAAAGTCAGATCTGCAAGACCGCGCACGAATATCCCACTCTGGTGGTATGCTGTTTTCCCGACCCGGAACGGCGCCATGCGCTGGAAGCTCTGGGCCTGGAGGTGGCGGTGCTGCCGGAAGCGGACGGGCGCGTGTCGCTCCCGGCGCTGATGGCGCTTTTGGGGCAAAAACAGATCAGCAGCGTCCTGATCGAAGGCGGCGGCCAGGTCCACGAGGCCGCGCTGCGCGCCGGGATCGTGCGGCACGTCTGCGCCTACATTGCCCCGAAGCTGTTGGGCGGGCGGGACGCCAAAACCCCGGTGGAGGGGCTGGGAGCGGCCAGTCCCGACGGTGCGGCGCTGCTGGATGGGCTGCGGCTGACGCGGCTGGGAGAGGACATTTTACTCGAATACGACGTGAAGAAGGGGATGGACGCGGATGTTCACGGGCATTGTTGAAGAAGTGGGGCGCGTACAGCGCGTCACCGCCGGGGGCAGGGCCGGGGAGCTGTGCATCCGCTGCAGCCGGGTGCTGGAGGGGAGCAAAATCGGGGACTCCATCGCGGTGAACGGGGTCTGCCTGACCGTGACGGCCCTGCTGCCCGACGGCTTCACGGCGGACGTGATGCCGGAAACCCTGCGGCGCAGCAGCCTGGGGGCGCTGCAAACCGGGGACGGGGTGAACCTGGAGCGGGCCATGCCCGCCGACGGGCGTTTCGGCGGGCACATCGTCTCCGGCCACATCGACGGCCTGGGCCGTGTCGCAAGCTTCCGGCGGGAGGAAAACGCCGTCTGGCTCTCCATCGCAGCGGACCCGGCGCTGCTGCGGCTGGTGGTGGAGAAAGGTTCCATCGCCATCGACGGGGTGAGCCTGACGGTGGCGGCGGTCTCGGACGCGGGCTTTCAGGTGTCCATCATCCCCCACACCGCGAAAGAGACCATTTTGCTGCAAAAGAAAGCGGGGGACGGGGTGAACCTGGAGACAGACATCGTGGGCAAATATGTGGCCCGGCTCTTAGGCGGCGGGGCGTGCGCCCCGGCGAAGGGCATTGACATGGATTTTCTGGCCGAACACGGCTTTTGTTAGGAGGTAGACACATGGCTTTTCAATACGGCACGATACCCCAGGCGCTGGAGGCGCTGCGGCAGGGAAAACTGATCCTCTGCACCGATGACCCGGACCGGGAGAACGAGGGGGACCTGATCTGCGCGGCCCAGTTCGCCACCACGGAGAACGTCAACTTCATGGCCGTCCACGGGCGCGGCCTGATCTGCACCCCCATGTCTGACGCGATTGCCCACCGGCTGAACCTGCCCCAGATGGTCTCCGAGAACACGGACAACCATTCCACCGCCTTCACCGTGTCCATCGACCATGTGGACACCACCACGGGCATCTCCGCAGCCGAGCGGGGCTACACCTGCCGGGCCTGCGCCGATCCCGCCACCCGGCCCGGCGACCTGCGGCGACCCGGCCACGTCTTCCCCCTCACCGCCCGGCGGGGCGGCGTCCTGGTGCGCAGCGGCCACACGGAGGCCACCGTGGACCTCTGCCGCCTGGCGGGGCTGACGGAGTGCGGCCTGTGCTGCGAGGTCATGCGGGACGACGGCACGATGATGCGCGCCCCGGAATTGCAGCAGATGGCCGAGCGCTATGACCTCTGCTTCATCACCATCAAGGACCTGCAGGACTACATCCGCCGCCACGAGAACCACATGCACCAGGCGGCCTGCGTCCGGCTTCCCACCGCCTACGGGGAGTTCCAGAGCTACGGCTTCGTCAACGACATCAACGGCGAGCACCACCTGGCCCTGGTCTGCGGCGAGATCGGGGACGGGGAAGACATCCTCTGCCGGGTCCACTCCGAGTGCCTGACCGGGGACGTGTTCGCCTCCGGGCGCTGCGACTGCGGGGCCCAGCTCCACACCGCCATGGAGCAGATCCAGCGGGAGGGCCGGGGCATTATCCTCTATATGCGCCAGGAGGGCCGCGGCATCGGCCTCATCAACAAGCTCCGGGCCTATGAGCTGCAAGAGCAGGGCTTCGACACCGTGGACGCCAATTTGCAGCTGGGCTTCGCCGCCGACCTGCGGGAATACTGGAGCGGGGCGCAGATCCTGCAGAACCTGGGCGTCAAGTCCCTGCGGCTGCTGACCAACAACCCGAACAAAATCTATGGGCTGGAGGGCTTCGGCTTCACCATCAAGGAGCGCGTGCCCATCGAGATCCCCCCAGGAAAGTACGATGCGCGCTATCTGCGGACCAAGCAGGAGCGCATGGGACATATTTTCAAAAGAATCAATTTGAAGGAGGCAGAGGGATGAACATCCATCGTTTGGAAGGCAAGCTGGTGGCCCCGGAGGGGATGCGCGTGGGCATCGTATGCGCCCGCTTCAACAGCTTCATCGTGCAAAAGCTGCTGGACGGGGCCCTGGACGGCCTCACCCGGCACGGGGTCGCGGAGGAGTACATCGACGCGGCCTGGGTGCCCGGGGCCTTCGAGATCCCGCTGATCGCCAGGAAAATGGCGGAGAGCGGCAAGTATGACGCGGTAATCTGCCTGGGCGCGGTGATCCGGGGGGCCACGACCCACTATGAGCTGGTGGCCAACGAGACGGCCAAGGGCATTGCCCAGGTCTCCCTGGGCAGCGGCGTCCCGGTGCTCTTCGGCGTCATCACCACCGAGAACATTGAGCAGGCCATCGAGCGGGCCGGGTCCAAGGCGGGCAACAAGGGCTATGACTGCGCCCTGGCCGCCGTGGAACTGGTGAACCTGATGCAGCAGCTGGCATGACGCTGATCTTCGACTACGACGGCACCCTCCACGACACCGCCGCCCCCTACGGCGTGGCGGTGCGGGAGGCGGCCGCCTGGCTCACGGAGCAGGGCTGCCCGCCGGAGCGGGAGCTGACGGACGCGGCTCTCAGCCGCTATCTGGGCATGACCGCCCCGGAGATGTGGACCGACTTCATGCCGGGACTGGACGAGGGCGTCCGGCAGGAGGCCAGCGCCATGATCGGGCGGTCCATGATCCGCCAGGTGCTGGGGCGTCAGTCCCGGCTCTACCCCGGCATCCCGGAGGCCCTGGACGCGCTGCGGCAGAGCGGTCACAGGCTGCTGATCCTGTCCAACTGCGCCCGCAGCTACATGGACGCCCAGCGGGAAGCCTTCGGGCTGGACCGCTGGTTTGTCGGCTACTTCTGCGCCGGGGACTACGGCTTCCGGCCGAAAGAGGAAGTCTTTTCCATCCTGCGGGAAGCCTTCCCCGACAGCGCCTACTGCATGATCGGCGACCGGGCCTCCGACCTGCGCGTGGCCACGGTCCACGCTCTGCCCTCCGTGGGCTGCGCCTACGGCTTCGGGAACGACGCGGAGCTGGCAGAGGCGAAGGTGTGCGTCCGCGCTCCGGCGGAGCTGCCCGCAGCGGTGGCCGCCCTGGAGGCCGGGGGGACGCGATGAAGCCGCCCGCGCCCGTCATACCGTCCCCACCTGGCGCATATACCATTATGAAATAGGTCAGGCCCGTCGTCCGCCTTTGCCTGCGGACGGCGGCTCCGTTTTCCGCATCCGCAGAGCCGGGGCATTCCCATCAAAAAGCGGGAGGTGAATTAACAAAACTCACAAAAATATACGGCCCGGTTTCCATAAAGTCGGTGATAGTATTGACACGGAATTGGCGGTGTGATACCTTTATTGCGTCTGGACCTGAATCTTTTTGCGGCGGATAAGGCGGAGAATGGCGCTTCCTGACCACGATCGCGCCGTGAATCGATCAGCCAAAATTTTTGTGTGGAATGGAAAGGAAGAAACAAATGAAGAAAGCAGTCGCACTTGTTCTGATGCTCGTCATGGTGCTGGCACTGGCCGCCTGCGGAGGCGGCGAGACCGGCGTCGAGACCGGCAATGACGGCACGTCCATCACCATCTTCAACTCCAAGATGGAGATCCAGAGCCAGATGGAGGAGATGGCCAAGAAGTACACCGCCGAAAAGGGCGTCAAGGTCGAGGTGTATTACTCCAGCGACACCGTGGCCGCCCACATGTCCACCCGTTACGCCTCCAACGAGCCTTATGCCATTGCCATGGTAGACGCGAAGGACATCTACTCCCTGGGGCCTGAGCACGCGGTCGATCTGAGCGATCAGCAGTGGGTCGCCGACACCACCCAGGCCATCACCGTGGACGGCAAGGTGCTGGGCTTCCCCGTCTGCATCGAGGCCCGCGGCATCATCTACAACGGTGAGGCCATTCGCGCCATCGTTCCCGATTTCGACCCCACCGCTGTGAAGACCACCGAAGAGTTCCAGGCTGTCATCGACGCGCTGATCGACGGCGGCATGGAGACCCCCACCGGCGTCATGAAGGAGGACTGGTCCCTGGCCGCCCACTTCCTGGCCGAGGTCTATGAGATGCACGCCGATCCCGACGCCTTCATCGCCGGCATCAAGGACGGCTCCATCCAGCTGGCCGAGGATGACATCTACAACGCCATGATGGACACCTTCGACGTGCTGAAGGACAACAACTACGCCAAGGCCTCCGCCATCTCCGCCGAGCGCGAGGTCACCGAGCAGATGCTGGCCGAGGGCGAGCTGGCCTTCATGTTCGGCGGCAACTGGGACTGGAGCGTCATCAATGCTTACAACTACTCCGACGACATGGGCATGATGCCCGTGCCCAACGACCTGGGCGACGGCTCCAGCGACAAGCTGGTGGGCGGCGGTTCCAAGTACTTCTACGTGGACAACGGCGTCTCCGAGGAGCAGCAGCAGGCCGCGAAGGACTTCCTGAACTGGCTGGTCTATGACGAGGAGGGTCAGTCCTTCCTGGTCGAGGAGTGCGCGCTGGTTCCCGCCTACTCCAACATCACCCTGGAGGTGGCCGATCCCCTGGGCGCTTCCGTCAAGGCTTACACCGACGCTGACGCCCTGATCGGCAACTACAACTACCTGCCCGACGATCACTACGCCAAGGTGGGCGCTTCCTTCCAGAAGTACCTGGCCGGTCAGATCGACCGCGCCGGCCTGGCCGACGAGATCACCGCTTACTGGGCCACCGCCGAAGTCGGCGCCCACTGAGCCTTTTACATCCCCCTGCATCCTCAGCCCATGCGCTGAGGATGCAGGAATGGGCGGGCGCGATGCAGGCCGCTTGCAAGATGCCCGCCTGACCCCGCAATGCGTCCAGCAAAGCGGCAGAATGGATTGAGAGAGACTATGAAACAAAACACCCTGAGCTACAAGATTCGGCAATACCTCATGTTCGCCGGGCCCGGCACGGTGCTGTTTCTGGCGGTGGTGATCGTACCGTTCCTCTACGGTCTTTACCTCACGCTCACCAGCTGGGACGGCGTCAGCGCCACCAAGCCCTTCGTCGGCTTTGAAAACTTTGCCGCGGCGTTCCAGGACAGCGCCTACTGGTCCGCCATGGGCCGCACCGTGATCTACTCCGTCTTCGCGGTGGTCCTCATCAACATCGTCGCCTTCGCACTGGCCTATCTGGTCACGCAGGGCATCAAGGGACAGAACTTCTTCCGGGCCGGCTTTTTCGTGCCGAACCTGATCGGCGGTATCGTCCTGGGTTATGTCTGGAAGTTCGTCTTCAACCGCGCTTTCGTGGCCCTGTTCAGCGGCACCAGCCTGCTGTCCACCACCAACGGCGCCATGTTCTGCCTGATCCTCGTGAGCGTCTGGCAGTACGCGGGCTACATGATGCTGATCTATGTGGCCGGCTTCATGAGCGTCTCCGGCGAGGTCCGCGAGGCCGCCATGATCGACGGCTGCACCTCCGGCCAGGCCATGATGCACGTCACCATCCCCCTGATGCGCTCCAGCTTCGTGCAGTGCATCTTCCTGAGCATCACCCGCTGCTTCGTGGTCTACGACGTGAACCTGTCCCTGACCAAGGGCGAGCCCTTCGGCTCCTCCGTCATGGCGGCGATGCACGTCTACAACCAGGCCTTCACC
Organism: Oscillospiraceae bacterium; assembly: GCA_017542425.1. Classification (GTDB taxonomy): domain Bacteria; phylum Bacillota; class Clostridia; order Oscillospirales; family Oscillospiraceae; genus RGIG7114. The sequence goes on from JAFXXH010000004.1 coordinate 64,051, forward strand.
TACAAGAACTACGGCCTGGGCCAGGCCGAGGCGCTGATCCTCTTTGTCGTCTGCGCCATCGTCGGCGTGACGCAGGTCATGCTGGGTAAGAAAGGAGAGGTGGAAGCATGATGACCGAGAACGAACGGGCCGCACGCAGAAAGAAAATCGCCCACGCCCTCATGTGGGCCCTCCTGCTGGTCCTCTTTATCTGCTTTATCTTCCCCTTCCTGATGGTCATCATCAACGTGTTCAAGGATAAGTCCGACATCACCCGCGACCCGCTGAGTCTCATCGGCGCGACCAAGGGCTTCATCCTCACCAACTTCCCCGAGGCCATGAAGAAGATGAACTTCTGGAACGTCTTCGCCAACAGCCTGATCGTCACGGTCTGCGCCACGGTCCTGACCATCCTGGTCTCGGCCATGACGGCCTTCGTCATCGTCCGCAACGGCAAGTGGAAGTTCTGCACGCTGATGTTCTCCCTGATGATTGCCTCCATGGTCATCCCCTTCCAGGTCCTGATGGTCCCCCTGGTGAGCGTCTACGGCGGCACCCTGGGCGTGCTGAACCACCGCATCACCCTGATCCTGATGCACGTGGGCTTCTCCGTGTCCATGGCCATGTTCATGTTCCACGGCTCCATCAAGACCAACATCCCTCTGGAGCTGGAGGAAGCGGCCACCATCGACGGATGCAGCCGCTGGCAGACCTTCTGGAAGGTGGTCTTCCCCCTGCTGAAGCCCACCGTCGCCACCGTGGCCATCATCAACGCCATGGCCTACTGGAACGACTATCTGCTGCCCAGCCTGGTGCTGACCAAGAAAGACCTGTACACCATCCCCATCGCCACCCAGGCTTTCTACGGCACCTATTCCACCGACATCGGCCTGGTCATGGCGGCCCTGCTGCTGGCCATGCTGCCGATCCTGATCCTCTACGTCTTCCTGCAGCGCTACATCGTCCAGGGCGTGACGGCCGGCGCTGTCAAGGGCTGAGTTTTTGACTTGACCCACTCTTCCGTCCATATCTCTCCCCGTCCGGGGAGAGATATGGACAAAATTCAAACGCGGAAAGGAGCGACGCGGCGTGAGAAAGCTGTTTGATATGGACAATCCCCTGATGCGCATCCTCTCCGTCGCCGCCGACCTGCTGCTGCTGAATGTGCTGACCCTGATCTGCTGCCTGCCGGTGCTCACCGTCGGCGCGGCCCTCACCGCCGCCTTTGACGTGAGCATCCACCTGGTCCGGGGCGAGAGCGCCTACATCCTCAAGCCCTTTTTCCACTCCTTCGCCGCCAACTGGAAGCAGGCCACCCTGCTCTGGCTGGCGCTCCTGGGCATCGGGGCGCTGCTCCTGCTGGACTACGTGGCCGCGCTGAACTATCTGCCCGCGCTGCGCTTGCCCGTGGCCTCCCTGGGCGTACTGCTGCTGGCCCTGGGCCTCTACGCCTTCGCCCTGCTCTCCCGCTATGTGAACACCGTCCCCGGTACCTTGCTCAACGCCGCCAAGCTGGCCGCGGGCTTTTTTCCCCGCACCCTGGGCATGGTGGTCTTCACCCTGGGCCTCTGGCTGCTGTCCATCCAGTATCTCCAGTACGGCCTCCTGATCCTGCTGCTCTTTGGCTTTTCCCTCCCTTGCTACGTCTCCGCCCTGCTGCTCAAGGGCGTGTTTGTCAAACTCGAACACGACGCCGCCTGATGCGGCTTTCGATAGATTTTTCTTTTGCATCCGCTTCAAACCGCGCCATGCGGTTTTGAAATTCCATCTGTTCCGATGCGCCGGAGGTTTTCTGCTTCATGGGAATCCGCTTTGACCCCACATCCAAAACACTGACGCTGACGACCCGCTCCAGCGCCTATCAGATGCAGATCGGCCCCCTGGGGCACCTGCTCCACCTCTACTATGGCCCCCTGGCCTCAGACTGCTTCTCCTACCTCTATCTGCCCCGGGACGTGGGCTTTTCCCCCAACCCTGCCGCGCTGCGGGAAGGGCGCGGCTGGTCGCTGGATACCCAGCCCCAGGAGTACAGCGCCGCGCTCTGCGGCGATTACCGCCTTTCCTCCCTGGAGTTTACCACCGAGGCGGGGCTGCGGGGGGCAGATTTGCGCTGTCTGCGCCATACGATCTCTCCCGGCAAATACGCGCTGCCCGGTCTGCCCTGCGCCAGAGGCGGAGCAGATACCTGGACCCTCTCCGTCACCCTGGGCGACGCGGCCACGGGCGTCGAAGTGGAACTGCTCTACGGCGTCTATGAAGCCGAGGACTTCATCACCCGCTGCGCCCGCATCCGAAACGGCGGCGGCGTTCCCATGCAGCTGCAAAAAGCCGCCTCCCTCTGTCTGGACCTCCCCTTCGGGGACTGGGAACTGCTGCACTTTTTCGGCAGCCACACCATGGAGCGCCAGCCGGAGCGCGTCCCCGTGGCCTGGGCCGTCCAGACCGTCGCCTCCCGGCGGGGCTTTTCCAGCCACCAGCAAAACCCCTTCGTCGTCCTCTGCGCCCCCGACGCCACGGAACAGATCGGAGACTGCTATGGCGTCATGCCCATCTGGTCCGGCAGCCACGAGACGAGCGTGGAGCGCAGCCAGACCGGCTCGGTCCGCCTGGTTTCGGGCATCGGCAGCGCGGACTTCTCCTGGCAGCTTCTGCCCGGGGAGACCTTTCAGACGCCGGAAACCCTGCTTTGCTACAGTGCCGAGGGACTGACCGGGCTTTCCCAAAGTTTTCACCGTTTTCTCCGCGCCCATGTGGCCCGGCAGGGCGCTTATGACCGGCCAAGGCCCGTGCTGCTGAACAGCTGGGAGGCCAGTTACTTCGACTTCGACCACGATTCCATCCTCCGCCTGGCCCGGGACGCCCGGGACCTGGGGGTGGAGCTGCTGGTGCTGGACGACGGCTGGTTCGGAGACCGGGACGACGACAGACGCGCCCTGGGGGACTGGTTCGCCAATCCCCGCAAGCTCCCCGGCGGCCTGGGGCCGCTGATCCGGGACATCCGCGCCCTGGGGCTGGACTTCGGCCTCTGGGTGGAGCCGGAGATGCTCAGCGAGGACTCAGCGCTTTACCGGGCGCACCCGGACTGGGCGCTGACCGTGCCGGGCCGGGAGCCCACGGTGGGCCGGGACCAGTTGGTGCTGGACCTGGGCCGGGAAGAGGTCAGGGACTGGCTCTACGAGACCTTTTTCGCGCTGCTGCGGGAGCATCCCATCTCCTACATCAAGTGGGACGCCAACCGCCAGCTGAGTGACCTCTACTCCCGCGCCCTGCCCCCGGAACGCCAGGGGGAGACCGGACACCGCTATCTGCTGGGGCTCTACGCCCTGCTGGAGCGGCTATGCACGGAGTTCCCCGACGTGCTGTTCGAGGGCTGCGCCGGCGGCGGCGGGCGCTTCGACGCGGGGATGCTGCCTTACTTCCCGCAGATCTGGTGCAGCGACAACACCGACCCCGTCTCCCGGCTGGCCATCCAGCGGGGTACCTCCTTCGGCTATCCTCCGGTGGCCATGGCCTGTCACGTCTCCGCCTCCCCCAACCACCAGACCGGGCGCAGCAGCCCCCTGGGCACCCGGGGCGTGGTGGCGATGACCGGGGCCTTCGGCTACGAACTGGACCCCGCCGCGCTGTCTGAGGCTGAGCGGGAGGAAGTGAAACGGCAAATCACGCGCTATCGGGAACTGGAACCCCTGCTGCGCTGCGGGGACTATTACCGCCTGGACCCCACTGCCGCGCTGCCCCTGGCGGCCTGGCAGTTCGTCTCCCCGGACCGGCGGGAGACTCTGCTCAGTCTGGTGCTGACGGGCGCGCCGCCGGGACCGATCCCCCTGTACCTGCGCCTCCGGGGCCTGGACCCCGCAGCCTCCTACCGCCTGATCTGGATGGCGCGCTATGGCTGCCCGGACAGTGCTGTGGACTTCCCGGAGCGCTGGTCCGGGGCGGCGCTGCTGCACGGCGGGCTGGTGCTGCCGCCCATGCCGGGGGACTACCCCAGCGCCCAGCTTTTGTTCCGGACTGACCCATAACCTGAAAGAGATAAGAGGACACAGCATGGCTGACAAGATGGAAGAAAGACTGCAAGCGCGTTTCGACGAGCTGAAAGACTTGTATGACAGCGTCTACCCCGGCGACACGGCGGCCTTTGCCTACTTCTGTGGGATGCTTCGCAGGATGGGCGCGCAGCGGGGCGCGGCGTTGCAGGCCCTGGACGATGCGCGGCTGGCGCAGCCGGACTGGTACCGCGCCGGGAACATATTGGGCATGATGCTCTATGTGGACAACTTCGCCGGAACGCTGCAAGGCGTACAGGAGCATCTGCCCTATCTGAAAGAGTGCGGCGTCAACTATCTGCACCTGATGCCCCTGCTGAAGACCGTCCGGGAGGAGAGCGACGGCGGTTACGCTGTGGCGGACTTTCGCACGGTGGACCCGCGCCTGGGCACCATGGCGGATCTGGAAGATCTGGCCGCCCACTGCCATGCCCAGGGCATGGTCCTGTGCCTGGACTTCGTGATGAACCACACCAGCAACCAGCACCCCTGGGCCCTGGCCGCCCGGGCCGGGGACCCGGTGGCCCGGAGCCGCTACTTCTTCTACGACGACTGGACCATCCCCAACGAGTTTGAAAAGACCGTCCCCCAGGTTTTCCCCACCACCGCGCCGGGGAACTTCACCTGGCTGGAGGACTGCCGGCAGGTGGTCATGACCTGCTTCTACCCCTATCAGTGGGACCTGAACTACGCCAACCCCATGGTGTTCAACGACATGACGGAAAACCTGCTGTTCCTGGCCAACCGGGGCGCGGACGTGATCCGGTTGGACGCCATTCCCTACATCTGGAAGCAGCTGGGCACCAATTGCCGCAATCTGCCCCAGGTACATACCCTCACCCGGCTGCTGAAACTGGTCTGCCAGATCGTCTGCCCCGGCGTGCTGCTGCTGGGGGAGGTCATCATGGCCCCGGAGCATCTGGCCCCCTATTTCGGGACGCCGGAGCAGCCGGAGTGCGATATGCTCTACAACGCCACCACCATGTGTACCACCTGGCACACCGTCGCCACCCGGGACGTGCGCCTGCTGCGGCGGCAGATCGAGGCCCTGGGCCGTCTGCCAAGCGCCTGCACCTTCCAGAACTACCTCCGCTGCCATGACGACATCGGCTGGGGTCTGGACTTCCCCTGGCTCTGGGCAAACCTGACCCAGGGCGAAGCGCCCCACAAGCGCTATCTGAACGACTGGTTTTCCGGCGCCTTTCCCGGAAGCTGGTCCCGGGGCGAACTCTACAACGACGACCCCCGGCTCCAGGACGCCCGGATGTGCGGCACGGCGGCCTCCCTCTGCGGCTTTGAAAGCGCCGCTACGCCGGAGGAGGAGCAGCGGGCCATGGACTGCTATACGATGCTCCACGCCTGGCTGCTGAGCCAGAGCGGGATTCCCGTGCTGTACAGCGGGGACGAGATCGCCCAGCTCAACGACTACAGCTACCACAGCGACCCGGAGAAGGCCGCCGACAGCCGCTATCTCCACCGGGGCGCGTTCCGCTGGGATCTGGCGGAGCTGCGCCATGACCCGACGACCCGCCAGGGCAAGGTCTTTCAGGCTTTGCGGGATCTGGAGCGCATCCGGGCCGCACACCCGGTCTTCTGCGCCGACGCTGGGGTCTGGTCCTTCGACACCGGCGACAACGCGGTGCTGGGTCTGGTCCGGGACTATGCGGGCGCAAGACTGACCGCACTCTACAATTTTTCCGAGTTTGGCCGCAGTCTCCCCAACCCGGCCCCGGGCGCGGTGGATCTGCGCACGGGCGCGGCGGTGACGGATGAGACCCTGAACCTGCCCGGCTACGGTTTCTTCTGGATGCTGAACGAATGAACAGTGAACTTCTCCGGCGCGCCCGGGACTATGAGCGGGACCACATCCCCGCCGTCCCCCCGGCGCTGCTGCCCCGCTACCACCTGTGCGGCGGCGTGGGCTGGATCAACGACCCCAACGGCTTTTCCCTTTACAAAGGGGAATACCACCTTTTCTTTCAATACAACCCCTACGACGTGCGCTGGGACACCATGCACTGGGGCCACGTCAAGACCCGGGACTTTCTCCGCTGGGAGCGGCTGCCCGCCGCCCTGGCTCCGGACAGGGACTACGACCGGGACGGCTGCTTTTCCGGCAGCGCCCTGGAGACCCCGGACGGGCGGCACCTTTTGATGTACACCGGGGTGCAGAAGACCCTGCTCCCCGACGGCACGGTGGAGGAACTGCAACGGCAATGCCTGGCCTTCGGCGACGGGCGGGACTATGAAAAGTATCCCGGCAACCCGGTGCTGGACGGCTCGGCCCTCCCCCCCGGAGGCAGCCGAAAGGACTTCCGGGACCCCAAGCTCTGGCGGGAGGGCGACGGCTATTTCTGCGTGGCGGGCAATCGCTGCCCGGACGGGAGCGGCGCGGTGCTGCTGTTCCAAAGCCCCGACGCGCTCCACTGGCGCTATGCCGCCACCCTGGCCGCCTCCGGGAACCGCTTCGGGCGGATGTGGGAGTGCCCCGACTTCTTCCCCTTGGACGGGAAGCGGGTGCTGCTGCTCAGCCCCCAGGAGGTGCGGGACCACGGGCCGGAGTTCATCGACGGCAACACCACCCTCTGTCTGATTGGGGAACTGGACCCGGAATCCGGGGCGCTCACGCGGGAGCGGGAGCAGCCCATCGACTACGGACTGGACTTTTACGCCCCTCAGACCGTCCTTGCCGCCGACGGGCGGCGGGTGATGATCGCCTGGATGCAGTACTGGAACAGCGTGGACTACCGGCCGGAGCCGCCCCTGCCCTTTTTCGGACAGCTGACGGTGCCCCGGGAACTGCGCGTCCGGGACGGGAAGCTGTATCAGACCCCGGTGCGGGAGCTGGAATCCCGTCGCGGCGCGGCAGTGCGCTGCGCGGGGCTGACGCTGCGTGACGAGACACGCCAGGTCCCCGGCGTGTCCGGGCGCTGCCTGGACCTGCTGCTGACGATTCGCCCCCTTCCCGGCGAGACGCTGCGGCGCTTCACTCTGACGCTGGCCGCTGCGGACGAGCACGGGCTGCGGCTGCACTACGAACCGGACGAGAACACCGTCACCGTGGACCGCAGCGGCTGCGGGCTGCCGGACAGCATTTTGAACCGCCGGAGCTTTGCGGTCAACGCGGACGCGGCATTGCGGCTGCGGCTGCTGCTGGACCGCTGGAGTCTGGAGCTTTTCGTCAACGACGGCGAACAGGCCGCCAGCTTTGTCCTGTACGCGCCCCAGGAGCGCACGGGAATCCGTTTCACGGCGGAGGGCGCAGCGGCGCTGGACCTGGAAAAATACGATTTGGAGTTTGACTGAACTATGATCGGGCATTTTGATGTTGTGGCCCTGGGCGAGTTTTTGATCGACTTTACCGAGAACGGCCGCAGCGCGCAGGGCAATCCCCTGTTTGAAGCCAACCCCGGCGGCGCGCCCTGCAACGTGCTGGCCATGCTGAAAAAGCTGGGCCACGCTTGCGCCTTTGTGGGCAAGGTGGGCGACGACCTCTTTGGCCGGATGCTGCGGGACACGGCGCTGGAGGCGGGCATCTCCACGGAGGGCCTGCTGCTGGACCCGGAAGCCCACACCACGCTGGCCTTCGTGAAGACCCTGCCCAACGGAGACCGGGACTTTTCTTTCTACCGGGACCCGGGCGCGGACGCCCTGCTCCGGGCGGAGGAACTGCCCGAGGCGCTGATCGCCGGGGCCACCATTTTCCACTTCGGCAGCCTGTCCATGACCCACGCCGGGGTCCGCCGGGCCACCCGCCGGGCCGTGGAGCTTGCAAAACAGGGCGGCGCGCTGATCTCCTTTGACCCCAACCTCCGGCCACCCCTCTGGAACAGCATGGAGGAGGCGAAAGAACAGATGCACTGGGGCCTTTCCCGGTGCGACATCCTCAAGATCGCGGACAACGAACTGCTGTTCCTCACCGGGGAGACCGACTTCGACCTTGGCGCTGCGCAGCTGCGGGAGGCGTATCCCAACATCCGCCTGCTGAACGTCACCGCCGGGCCGGACGGAAGCCGGGCTTACCATGAAGACAAGACCGTGGTCGTCCCCGCCTTCCGCCTGGGCGGCACCATCGAGACCACCGGCGCGGGGGACACCTTCTGCGCCAGCGTACTCCACTATGTCCTTCAAAACGGCGTCTCCGGCCTGACGGAGGCGCAATTGACCGAGATGCTGCGCTTTGCCAACGCCGCGGCCTATCTGGTCACCACCAAGAAAGGCGCCATTCGCTCCATGCCGGAGCCGGAGGCGATTGCCTCCGTTCTGGCGCAAACCACCAGTCGCTGATCCGGGCAACCGGCGCGAATATACCATGGCGGGACGGTCACTCCACTTCTTGGCCGCCCGTACATACAAAAAAGGAGGAGTATCCGTCAGCTCACGGTGCGGCAGTGTGGAGACCTGCCGTAATGGGGCGCGCCCGGCGCGGGCGGCTCCGAGGCGGTTTGGGAGGAGTCCCGACCGTCAGAGCAAGGAAGTATGTCTGAAGTCATTCTGAAGGGAATCAAGAAGGTCTATGACGGCGGCGTCACCGCGGTCCACGATGTCAACATCGACATCAAGGACAAGGAGTTCATCGTTCTGGTCGGCCCCTCCGGCTGCGGAAAGTCCACCACTCTGCGCATGGTCGCGGGCCTGGAGGACATCAGCGGCGGCGAGCTGTACATCGACGGCAAGCTGGTGAACGACGTGGCCCCCAAAGACCGCGACATCGCCATGGTGTTCCAGAGCTACGCTCTGTACCCCCACATGACCGTTCGGGACAACCTGGGCTTCTCCCTGAAGCTCAAGAAGGTGCCCAAGGAGGAGATCGACAAGAAGGTCACCGAGGTCGCCGAGATCCTGGACATCACCCAGTACCTGGACCGCAAGCCCAAGGCCCTGTCCGGCGGCCAGCGCCAGCGCGTCGCCATCGGCCGCGCCATGGTGCGCGATCCCAAGGTCTTCCTGATGGACGAGCCTCTGTCCAACCTGGACGCCAAGCTCCGCAACCAGATGCGCGCCGAGATCATCAAGCTGCGCCAGCGCATCAACACCACCTTCATGTACGTCACCCATGACCAGACCGAGGCCATGACCCTGGGCGACCGCATCGTTATCATGAAGGCAGGTTATGTCAACCAGATCGGCAGCCCCCAGGAGGTCTTCAACAAGCCCGTGAACCTCTTTGTGGCCGGCTTCATCGGAATGCCCGTCATGAACTTCTTCGACAACTGCAAGCTGCTGCTGGAGAACGGCAAGTACTACGCCGAGATCCGTGGGGTCAAGTTCGAGCTGGACGCCTTCCAGCAGAAGGCCCTGAAGCAGAACGGCCAGCAGCCCTGCGACATCGTGGCCGGCATCCGTCCCCAGCACATCTCCGTCGGCGAAGGCCAGCTGGAGGGCAAGATCGAGGTCAGCGAGATGATGGGCAGCGAATACAACATCCACGCCCGCTGCGGCGACGACGAGGTCGTCATGGTCATCCCCACCGTGGACCTGTTCACCGACGTGTCCATGGGCGCGGTGGTGAAGTTCAACACCAAGCCGGGCCTGATCCAGCTCTTCGACAAGGCCACGGGCAACAACCTGATCTGGTACGACAAGGCGTCCGCCGAGGCCAACGCGCCGGTTTGCAAGAGCTATTGAGCAAGCGACCGGGTTCTGCGATAAGACACAGGTAAACATAGAACGCGCTGCGGTTTTCGGGCCGCAGCGCGTTTTTCATGCGGAGGCAAGAGCAATTGCCGGAAGCGCAAAACAGCGGGACTGAAAAAATGCCAATCCAGTCAAGCCCCAGCGCCCAGGGAATGGGTCTATTCTATTCCGTTTCTCTTGAAAACGGCTCCAAAAATGGTATAATTGCCTTACTTCCTCTGAGAATGGAAGCTGAGCCCAGGGCGCAGACCGTGCGCAAGGGCCGCATGAACGTTTTTTTGAGGAGACGCAGCGAACAACAGACTGTTGCAAACAGGAGGGGAGCGCGCCATGACCATGGATTTTGACGAAATCATAGACCGGCAGCACACAAACGCCGAGAACACCGACGGGTTTCGGGGCTATCTGTTCCGGGACAGGCCGGGGCTGGAACTGCCCTGGCGGGACGAGGACCTGATCCGCATGTGGGTGGCGGACATGGAGTTCGGCGTGGCGCCGGTGATCCTGGACGCGATCCGCGCCCGCCTGGACCGCCGCATCCTGGGCTATACCGGCATCTACGACGACCGCTACTTTGACGCCTTTCGCGCCTGGTGTCGGCGGCATTACGACTGGGAGCTGCCCCGGGAGCAGATCTGCTTGTCCCCGGGGGTGGTCCCGGCCCTCTTTCTGCTGACGGGACTGATCTGTGAGCCGGAGGATGCGGTACTCATCAACACCCCGGCTTACTGCCAGTTCCGCCGGGCGGCGGAGTATGCAGAGCGGACGCTGCACTGTTCGCCCCTGACCCGGAGCGAGACGGGGGAATTCGTCGTGGATTACGCGGACTTCGAGGCCCGCTGCGCCGACCCCCGCTGCAAGCTGGTGATTTGGTGCAACCCCCACAACCCCACGGGCCGGGTCTGGCGGGAGAGCGAGCTGCGGCGCGTGGCGGAGATCGTGGAGCGGTACGGGCTTTGGGTCATCTCCGACGAGATTCACTGCGACCTGCTGCGGCAGGGGCAGCGGCATATCCCCCTGGGGAAGGTCATGCCGGACTACCCGAAGCTCATCACCTGCATGGCCCCCAGCAAAACCTTCAACCTGGCGGGCCTGGGCATGTCCAACGTCATCATCCGTGACGAAGCCCTGCGGAAGCGCTACGGAAGCCGGGACGGCATTTTCGGCTCCGTGAACCCCCTGTCCCTGGCGGGGGTGGAGGCGGCCTATGAGCAGGGGGAGGCCTGGCTGGAGGAACTGCGGGTCTACCTGGACGGCAATTTCCGTCTGCTGGCGGACTTCCTGGCCGCCGAGCTGCCGGAGGCGGAGATGTACCCCGCCCAGGCCACCTATCTGGCCTGGGTCCGGCTGGGCGACTGTCTGCCGGACGTGGAGGACCTGAGCTTCTTCTTCGCCGAAAAAGCCGGGGTCCTGCTGGAGGCCGGGGACGGGCTTTTTGTGGGCAACGCCAGAGGCTATGTCCGCCTGAACCTGGCCATGCCCCGCGCCCTGCTGCAACAGGGGCTGGAGCGGATCAGAAACGCGATCCGCGCCCACCGGGCGCAGACGCAAAACGCATGACAGAGCGGCTTTCACAAAGAGAAGGGGCAAGCCTTCCCGACAGGATGTGGTGGTATCCAAAGCAGGATCTCCACACCATGCCGGGAAAGGGCTTGCCCCTTCCGCCGTGATGCGATTGCTTGTTTGAAAAGGCTGTCTATCCGCCTCAGCCCACGGGCTGCTTCTCCGACCCGGACAGCACGATGGCCGTATTGGTCTCCGCGTCGAAGTCCACCTGGAAGCCCAGGGCCTCGCCCAGGCTGCGGAGCCGGAAGAAGTTGTTGCCGCCCAGGTTGTACACCGGCAGGTCCGTGCGCGCTGCCTCGTCAATGCGGATGGTCTGGGGGCTTCTCACCGCCGTGGCGGAGCGGTCATCTCCCTGGACCAGCTCGCCGCCCACGGGGGTGTAGGCCGCGCCGGTGACCACCAGGACCGTGTTGGTCTCCGCGTCCCAGTCCACGGAGAACTGCGCCGGGGTGTCGGCCAAGAGCACGGCCAGATCCCGCAGCTTGAAGTAGTTGTAGCCGTCGATGTTGTACATCTCCACCGTCCGGGGTCTACCGTCCACGCTCAGGTTCTGTGGACTCAGCATCACCTGGGCCGGGGCCTCGGGCGCGGGGGCGGCGGAGAGGTTGGCTTTCAGCGCGGCCAGCTCCGCGTCGCTCAGGCCGATGCCGCTCAGATATTCCTCCGCCTCGGCGCTCAGGTCGGCGTTTTGCAGTTCCGGCACGTCGAAGGCCCGCTGGAGGCTCTTGACGATGTTGCTGTTGGCGATGGTCTCATAGCGGGGGTCCTCCGCCGTGACGCCGTAGTAATTATAATAGGTGACCATGTAGTCGGCCAGCACCTCGTCGTAGCCGGCGCCCATCAGGCACTCCAGTAGCGCGGCCACGAACCCGGCCCGGTCCTTGCCCTCGGTGCAGTGGACGGCGTAGACGCCGGGGTTGGCGGCGAAGTGGCGCAGGCCCTCGGCCAACTTGGTCTGGAAGTCCTCGGCGGTGAAGTCCACGCCCATGTTCAGGGCGATGTAGTTGGTACCGGCGTAGTAGCTGTCCGCGAAGCCCTCATAGGCCTGCAGGCTTTCCGCGTCGTCGGCCAGGTTCATCACCACCGTCACTCCGGCCTGGGCAAGGGCCGCGTCGGCGTAGGTGTTCCGGTTGTTTTCCGGGTTCACCGGGGAGGCCGTGCGGTACAGGACACCTTCGCCCATGCCGCTGGTGGTCACGGCGCGGAAGTTGGCAAACTGCGCGTCCGTCAGCTCGGGGTAGTCCTCCCGGACGTTGGTGTAGCGCAGCTGGTGCATGATGTACGCATCATAGTAGCCCCCGGCCTCTTTCAGCTCAATGGTGAAGCTGACCGGCCCGGTGACGCCCTCCTGGTAGGTCCAGAAGAAGCTCTTGTCCTCGTTGGTGGTCTTGGTGGCGATGCCGTAGGTGGTGGCAAAGTCACCCATGTTGATGGCCAGCTGGGCGTTGGTGTCCGCGTCCCGGGCGAAGAGGGCGGGGGAGCCGGAGTCCACGTCGGAGTAGTTGTTGCAGAAGGGGATGTCCATGCTCTGGTCCAGGAAGCGGACGGTCAGCACGTCGCCGAAGGCGTAACCGGCCTCCGTGATCTCGTCGCAGCTCAGGGAGAGGACGACGTTGCCGTACTTTTGGATATACTCCGCCTCGGCGGTGGCCGTCAGGGCCGCAGGGGCGTCCGCCAGGCCAGGCAGCGCCAGACTCAGCAGGAGCAACAGGGCAAGGAGCAGGGAAGTGACTTTTTTCATGGTTTGTTCCGCCTTTCTTCTGTAGTTTGGGATGCAATTACCATAGCACAGCAAGCGGCGGAACGCAAGAGCGATTGCGTTCCGCCGCTTGGAGAGCCATACAATGCGTGTTGACAGGGCGCGCCGCGTCTTTGTGCCCTGCAAACGCATTCGCTTCAGACGCGCCCGAAAATACCCGCCTTTTTCAGCGCCGGGAGCAGCGCGGCGTAGAGCAGCGGAGCCACCAGCAGGGCGAAGACGGCGTTGATGAGGCTGGCCGGGAGTTTGCTGGCCATGACGACCCAGGTGCCCTCCAGGGTGTTGCCGTAGAGCAGGAACTGATAGACGAAGTGCTTGAGCATATAGAGCGCCACATAGCCCAGCGCGCCCAGGGCGCTGCCGATGACGATGCGGGGGGAGCGCTTCCAGAGGGCGGCGTACAGGCCACGGAAGCCCGCCGTCTCCCCGGCCTCCGCCAGCGGACTGTCCGCCCGGTGCGCCCCGGCGACCCAGGCGCAGATCGCCGCCATCAGAAATTTGCTGACCAGGGTGATCAGAGCCTCGTCAATGCCGTAACCGTTCAGCAGGTCATAAAGCCCGGAGCCGATCCCGGCGGCCAGACCGCCGCTGAGGGGCCCGAAGAGCAGACCGGAAAGCAGACAGGCCGCGTTGGCGAAGTGGACCTTGCTCCCCAGCAGGGGGAAGCGGAACAGGGTCAGGATGTAGACAATGGCCGCCATCATGGCGATGAAGACCATACGATAGGTGCCGAAGCGTGCGCTTCCGGCGCTTTGTGGTTCGCGCTGCATAAATCATACCTCCTTGACAGGGTTTTCAAAGCTTGCTATGATGATAGCCGGAAACTGACCCGGCGTAAATAGCCAGTTTTTGAAAAAATCATGTGGTCAGTCAGGAGGCGGCCATGCAGCAGATCACATTGGAGCTGGAGGGGAAAAGCCCCATGTATGAGCAGCTCTATACCTGGTTTTCTTCGGGCATCCGCAGCGGGCGCTTCCGGGCGCGGGAAAAGCTGCCCAGCAAGTGGGCCCTCTGCGCCCACCTGGGCGTCAGCCAGAGCACGGTGGAGACGGCCTACGCCCTGCTGGTCTCGGAGGGCTACGTCCACGCCCGCCCCCGGAGCGGCTACTTTGTCTCCGACTTCGTGCCGGACGCCGCGGCGGCAGCCCCGGCGGAGACGGGTCCGGCGGCCCGGCAGGTGGCCCCGCCCGTCCGGGATTTCGACTTTTCCACCTCCGGGGTGGACGTGAGCCTCTTTCCCTACAGCGCCTGGGCCAAGCTGAACCGGGAGGTCATCTACGGCTCCCCGGAACTGTTGCAGCGGGGGGATCGGCAGGGGGACCCGGAACTGCGAGCGGCCCTGAGCGCCTTTCTGTCCGAGTACCGGGGCGTCCGCTGCGCCCCGGAGCAGATCGTGGTGGGGGCGGGCATCGAGTACCTGTCCGGCCTGCTGGTGCAGCTCTTCCCGCCGGACACGGTTTTCGGCCTGGAGGACCCCGGCTACGCCGCCCTGGACAGCACCCTGCGCTCCATGGGCCGCGCCGTGCGCGATCTGCCCATGGACGCGGACGGCGTGACGCCGGAGACCCTGGAGCGGAGCGGGGTCTCCGTGGCCTATCTCACCCCCTCCCACCAGTTTCCCATGGGCCTCACCGTCCCGGCGGACCGGCGCAGCCGTCTGCTGCACTGGGCCGCCTCCGCCCCGGAACGTTATCTGATCGAGGACGACTACGACAGCGAGTTCCGCTACGGCGCAAGGCCCGTTCCCGCCATGCAGGGCATGGACGGGGCGGGCCGGGTGATCTATGTGGGCACCTTCAGCCGCTCCCTGGCCCCCTCCATCCGGGTGGCCTGGCTGGTGCTGCCTGAGTCCCTGCTGCGGCGCTATCACGCGGTGGCGGCCCACTCCCTGTCCACGGTCTCCCGCTACGAACAGGCCGTGTTGGCCCGCTTGCTCCGCGAGGGGATCTACGCCCGCTATCTGCGGCGGCTGCTGAACCTCTACCGCAGCCGCCGGGCGCGGCTCCTGCCCGCTCTGGAGGCCATAGAGGGCGTGTCCGTCAGCGGCAGCGGGGGAGGGCTCCACTTCCTGCTGCACCATGCCCGATACGACGAGGCGGAGCTGCTGGCCCGGGCGCGGGAACAGGGAATCATCCTCCGGGGCCTCAGCGCCTATTGCCGGGACTGCGCCCCGCCCGGCGGCACGGTGGTCATGGGCTTCGGCGGCCTGCGGGACGAGCGCATCGAGGAAGCGCTCCGCCGTCTGCGGGCGGCATGGGGCTGTGGGTACTGTCATGAACGGAAGGATTAGCGGTCACCTTGTAGGGCGCGCCGACCCCGGCGCGCCGAACCTGACGGCAGCGTATCTGGCGCGCCGAGTCCGGCCATGGGCTGCCCTGCGAGCTTGCTGCATAAGATGATGATAGTAGGGCTGAGGGGAGCGCCTCACCAGATCCCCGGCAGGACCTTGTATTTCACCCGTTTCCGATAGTCCGCGTAGCCCGGCAGCCCGGCGCACAGCACGGCTTCCTCATTGGCCATGCGCTTTCCGATGATGGGGAGATAGGCCAGCATCATCGCCAGAGAGGGCAGGGACCCCAGCACCAGCGGCATGGAGAGGAAGAGCAGCAGCGTGGCGGCGTACATGGGATGCCGCACAAACCCGTACAGGCCGCTGTCGATGAGCTTCTGCCCGTCCTGCACCTCCACCGTCCGGGAGAGGTATTCGTTCTCCCGCATCACCTCCGCGTAGAGCAGATAGCCCAGCAGAAAAACCCCGGCGGCGGCCCAGCTCAGCCAGTCCGGCAGGGAAAGCCAGCCGAAGCGGAAGTTCAGCCCGGCCAGCACGAAGGCGGCCAGAAACATCAGCCCACTCCAGGCCAGCACCCGCCGCTGCTCCGGTTCCGGCTCCCGGGCGTTCAGCCGCCGCCGCAGCAGCTCCGGTTTGCGCCAGAGCAGGAGCAACCCGGCGGGCAGCATGGGCCCGAACAAAATCGCCAGCAGCAGCCAGCCCTTTGGATAGTGGAGCGTCCCCGCCGGAAGAAACAGCAGCAGCGCCACCAGCGCCAGGCCCAGCAGATATTTCGTGATCGCCTGGAACAACAGCTTCCAGTCCATGAAAAGGCCCCCTTTCGCGCTTCTTCTGCCGTCAGCATAGCATGGTTCAGCTATTCTTGCAAGGCTCTCACTCTATCTGAATGACCTTGCCGCCCGGTATCCTGAACGAAGGCGCTTATCCCGAAGAATACACCGCAGGAAGCCGTTGCGTGGCAAGCATAGAAACGCCCTGCAAGTTTGCCGCTTGCAGGGCGACGGTTTTGCGAAACGAATCGCTAGTGCGGATCGGTATCATCCAGTTCATCGTCAGGTTCGGCATTCAGTTTGTCCTGGCGCTTTTTTGTTACGCGAGCGAAAAGGGCTAGCGCGAGATATACAACCAGGAAAGACACAGTTCCAAAGATTGCGCCGGTTTTCAGTGCGTCAATGAGCTTTGTGGAACGCAAAAAAGAATAGCCAAACATAAAAACAACTGTACATATCGCAATGATACCACACAAAATCAAACGACTCTTTCGGCTCATGTCCATTCTCCTGTCCCAAATCCCGGCATGAATACTGGAAATACCCAAGTAAAACGAGAGCCCAATCGCAAGGATACCTTCACCGATGATGGCGAGCGCATTTCTGAAAATCAGGGCCTGTACCAGAAAAGCAGCCACCAGTCCCCAGAACGCAAGCCAGCAGCCGCGGCTTTCAATTTCCAGCAGCTTGCGTTCCTGCTGTTCATCCAGATTGCTTTTTCCCTGTTTCATTTTCGTCCTCCTCCCAAAATAAGTCGTTTAATGTTACGCCCAGAGCTTTGCAGATCGCTACACACAGCTTGATTGAGGGATTGAACTCTCCCGCCTCGATGAGACCAATCGTTTGCCTCGTGACCCCGGCCCTATTGGCCAATTCGGTTTGAGACATGTTCCGTTCAATCCGCCTAAACTTCATTTTCAGGTTTCGCATAGACAGTTCCTCCTTGCAATGCAAATTATAGATTGCATTCAAAAGAATGTCAAGTATATTTTGCAGTTCATTTTTATATTTTGCTTTTCCCTCGTGAGATGTAAGCCGGTCAACACTGGAATGCTCTCATTCCCCGCTTGTCAGAAGGTCCGCCCTGTGATATAATAATCGGAAATCAACGGATGTGAGGCAGCTATGCGAATCCTGGGAATCGACCCCGGCGTGGCCACGGTAGGCTTTGGGCTGTTGGACGCGGAGGGCGGAGCGCTGCGCTATGTGACCTGCGGGGCCATCCGCACCCCGGCACACACGCCCCTGACCGCCCGGCTGGGCCAGATCTACAGCGACCTGGAGGAACTGTTCGAGGCCTTCCGGCCCGACGTGCTCAGCGTGGAGGAACTTTTCTTCAAAAACAACATCACCACGGGCATCCCGGTGGCCCAGGGGCGGGGCGTGATTTTGCTCTGCGCCCACCGCCACGGCATTCCGGTCTATGAGTACAAGCCGGCCCAGGTGAAGCAGTCCGTGGTGGGCTACGGCAAGGCGGACAAGCGGCAGGTGATCGACATGGTGCGCCGCATCCTGAACATGCCGTCGCCGCCAAAGCCGGACGACGCAGCGGACGCGGTGGCCGTGGCCATCTGCCATGCGCGCAGCGCCACCAGTCTGCTGGCGCGGCAGGGAGGAGACAGCGGATGTTCTACTATATAAATGGCACGGTGGAGGAACTGCTGCCCAATCTGGCGGTGCTGGACTGCGGCGGCGTGGGCTTCCAGCTCAACACCTCCGCCAACACCCTCTCCCGGCTGAAAAAGGGCGAGCGGGCCAGGCTCTACACCTACGTTCACATCCGGGAGGACGTGTTTGAGATCTACGGCTTTTCCGGCCTGAACGAGAAGCGCCTGTTCGAGCAGCTTTTGGGCGTCTCCGGCGTGGGGCCCCGGGCGGCGCTGAGCATCCTCTCCACCGGCAGCCCGGAAGCCCTGGTGCTGGCCATCGTCTCCGGGGACGAGAAGGCCCTGACGGCGGCGGCGGGCGTGGGGAAAAAGATCGCCCAGCGGGTGATTTTGGAACTCAAGGACAAAATGGCCCGGGAGACCGAGCGCATCAGCTTTTCCGGCGCGCCCGTGCCTGTCCCGGCTTCCGGGGGCGGCAAGCGCCGGGACGCCGCCGCGGCCCTGGCGGTGCTGGGATACAGCAGCGCCGAGATCGCGGGGGCGCTGAAGGACATCGACCTGGAGGTCCTGAGCCTGGAGGACGCCATCAAGGCGGCGCTGAAACAGATGATGAAGTGAGGATCGGCCCATGAGCATCAGTTTTTCCGACGAGGGCTTCGCGCCCAGCCTGACCAGCAGCGCCATCCTGCCGGAGGACGCGGGGGAGGGCTCTCTGCGGCCCCGGACCCTGGCGGACTATGTGGGGCAGGAGCGGGCGAAGAACAACCTGACCGTGTTCATCGAGGCGGCCCGGCTCCGGGGGGAACCTTTGGACCATGTGCTGCTCTCCGGCCCTCCGGGCCTGGGCAAGACCACCCTGGCCGCCATCATCGCCAACGAGATGGGGGTCAATATGCGCATCACATCCGGCCCCACCATTGAAAAGGCCGGGGACCTGGCCGCCCTGCTGACCAATCTGCGGGAGAACGACATCCTCTTTGTGGACGAGATCCACCGCCTGAACCGCCAGGTGGAGGAGATTCTGTACCCCGCCATGGAGGACTACGCCATCGATATCATCATCGGCAAAGGCCCCTCCGCCAACTCCATCCGCCTGGATCTGCCCAAATTCACCCTCATCGGCGCCACCACCCGCTCCGGCCAGCTCAGCGCGCCGTTGCGGGACCGCTTCGGCGTGGTGCTGCGGCTGGAACTTTATACGCCGGCGGAATTGCAGCGCATCGTGGCGCGCAGCGCGGGCATTTTGGGCGTGGGCATCGAACCGGCGGGGGCGGCGGAGATCGCCCGCCGCAGCCGGGGGACCCCGCGCATTGCCAACCGTCTGCTGCGCCGGGTGCGGGACTTTGCTCAGGTGCGGGGCAACGGCGTCATCACCCGGGACCTGGCGGACGAGGCGCTGATTCTGCTGGAAGTGGACGCGCTGGGCCTGGACGCCCTGGACCGCCGGATGCTCCGCAGCATCATCGAGTTCTATCAGGGCGGCCCGGTGGGGCTGGAGACCCTGGCCGCCACCATCAACGAGGAGGCCGTGACCCTGGAGGATGTCTACGAACCCTATCTGCTCCAGCAGGGCTTTCTGACCCGCACGCCAAGGGGCCGCTGCGTCACCCGGCGGGCCTATGAACACCTGGGCATCCCCTTCATGGGCCAGACCAGTCTGGAGCTGTGAGCGCCGGAGGGGGATCCGGGTACTCGTTTTGAAATTAACGATTATTTTCTCTTGACAATTAAATATGACGTGGATATAATGCACAAAAGAGAGATTGGAGATCGTTTTCCTTGACCGACTATTCCGCGCTGTCCGATACTGAACTGCTGCTGCGCTCCCGTGCGGGAGACGAGAGCGCCGGCGACGCGCTGATTCTGCGCTATGGCAAGGTGGTCCGCAGCTGTATGCGCCCGTACTTTCTGGCGGGCGGCGACAGCGAGGATCTGCTGCAGGAGGGCATGATCGGTCTGCTCTCGGCCATGCGGGAGTATGACCCCCAGGGCGGCGCTTCCTTTCAGACTTACGCTGCGCTGTGCATCCGCCGCCGCATCATCAGCGCCGCAAAATCCGCCTCCCGGCTCAAACATTCCCCCTTGAACGATTGCATTTCCTTGGAAGAAGTCCTCTCCGATGAAAAGCAAAGCCTTTCCCGCTTGACGGGGCAGCGGTTCGACCGTTCCCCCGAGGATCAGGTGCTTGCCAGAGAACGCGAAGCCGACGTGCTTGCCGCCTATGCGCGGTATTTGTCCGAGTTTGAAACCCAGATCCTGGAGCATTTTTTGAGCGGAGAATCCTATCAGTCCATCGCGGCCCACTGCGGCTGCTCCCGGAAATCTGTGGACAACGCCGTGCAGCGCATCCGAAAGAAGTTGGCGCGACACCTCACCCATGGCGACTTCAGCTGACAGGCTGACGCAAATATAATTACGCCCCCAAAGGCAAGATCAAAAGAGAGGATCCAACCATGTACCAAGACAAGACCTTAGTTTGCAAAGAGTGTGGCAAGGAGTTCGTGTTCACCGCCGGTGAGCAGGAGTTCTATGCGGAGCGCGGCTTCCAGAACGAGCCCCAGCGCTGCAAGTCCTGTCGTGACGCCCGCAAGGCTGCCGCCCGCGGCCCCCGGGAGTTCTTCACCGCCACCTGCGCTGCCTGCGGCGGAGAGGCCAGAGTGCCCTTCCAGCCCAGAGACGACCGCCCTGTGTACTGCAGCGATTGCTTTGCAAAGATGAAGGAAGCCCAGTAATTCTGCGGCACGCACTTGCAAAGAAAAATCCGGCGGGATGCGCCGGGTTTTTCTTTGTCGATTGAGATAGGAGGATTCCGATATGTTCCAGGTAACGAAGGATACGGTCATTTCCGAAGTGATGATGAACGCCCCCGAGTCCGCCCCCATGTTCCAGGCCATCGGGATGCACTGCCTGGGCTGCGCCATGGCCACGGGCGAGACCGTCGAGCAGGCCTGCATGGTCCACGGCGTGGACCCGGACGCCTTTCTGGAGAAGCTGAACAGCTTCCTGGCGGCGGGACAGAACTGAACGATAGACCCAGCACACGCTGCCGTCCAGCTGTCATTGCGAATCAGTCCGCAGACTGGTGTGGCAATCCCCCGGTCCGACGCACCTGCTCCGACTTGCGCCCTTGCGTCGTCGGTCCGGCACTTGCATAGACCGGGGGATTGCCACGTCGCTGCGCTCCTCGCAATGACCGCTTTCTTTTTTGGAGTTATCTATGAGCATCCAACTTTCGCCGCGTCTGCGGCGCATCGCGGCCTATGTGCCGCAGGGCAGCACCGTGGTGGACGTGGGCACCGACCACGCCTATATCCCCATCTGGCTGCTGCAGGAGGGCCTTTCGCAGCGGGCCTACGCCACCGATATCCGCCCCGGCCCGCTGGCCCGGGCGCGGGAGGACGCGCAGCGCCATGGCGTGGCCGACCGGCTGAGCCTCTGGCTCTGCGACGGGCTGGCACTCTGTCCGCCGGAGGCCGTGGACACGGTGATCCTGGCCGGGATGGGCGGGGAAACCATGCGCGGTATCCTGGAGCGCGCCCCCTGGGCCATGGAAAAGCGGCTGATTTTGCAGCCCCAGACCAAGCTGCCGGAGCTGCGGCGCTGGCTGGCCGGACAGGGTCTGGCGGTGCTGGACGCCGCTTTGGCGGACGACGCCGGGCGCATCTATCTGATCTGGCTGCTGGGAGCGGGGGAGATGGACGGGGAAGCCGCAGTGGACGCCCCGCTGCTGCAAAAGCATGACCCGCTGCTGCGCCCCTGGCTGGCCGAGCGCATCAAACGGACCGGAAAGGAGCTGCGCGGCCTGGAGTCGGCCCGCACGCCGGACGAGGCGGCGCTGGCGGCCCGGCGGCGGGAGCTTTCGGAACTGAATCGCATCTTACGGGAGGGATCTGCATGGTGACGGTAGGGGATATCTGCGGCTACATGGACACGGTCGCGCCCTTTTACATGAAATTCGACTTTGACAACATCGGCCTGATGGTGGGGGACCCGGCCCGGCCTGTCACCCGGGCTCTGTGCGCCCTGGACGCCACGGAGGCGGTGGTGGCCGAGGCGAAAGCCTGGGGCGCGGAGCTGATCGTTACGCATCACCCGCTGATTTTCCACCCCCTCAAGTCTCTGCGCGCAGACGAAGCCCAGGGGCGAAAGCTGATGGACCTGATTCGGGCGGGCATTTCCGTCCTCAGCTTCCACACGAACCT
Organism: Oscillospiraceae bacterium; assembly: GCA_017542425.1. Classification (GTDB taxonomy): domain Bacteria; phylum Bacillota; class Clostridia; order Oscillospirales; family Oscillospiraceae; genus RGIG7114. Next base: position 85,907 of record JAFXXH010000004.1, read on the forward strand.
GGATGCGGCGGAGGGCGGGGTCAACGACGTGCTGATGGCCGCCCTGGGCGCGGAAGTCACCGGACTGCTGGACCCCCACGGCGCCCACCCGGACGGCACGCCCTACGGCGTCGCCCGCCTGGGAGAGCTGCCGGAGCCCATGGACTTCGAGGCCTTTTTGCAGCGCACGAAAGCCGTCCTGCACTGTGAGGGTCTGCGCTATGTGGGGGGACGCCCCGTCCATCGCCTGGCCTGTTGCGGCGGCAGCGGCGGCGGAGAACTGGAAGCCGTGCTCCGCGCCGGCTGCGACACCTATGTGACCGCCGACCTGAAATACGACCAGTTTTTGCTGGCAAAAGAGTACGGCCTGAACCTCATCGACGCGGACCACTTCTGCACGGAACACCCGGTGATCCCCGAATTGGCCGCCCTGCTGCAAGCCCGGTTCCCGGACCTGGAATTCCGCGTCAGCCGCGCCCTGGGGCCGACGATCCGCTTTGCCTGAGACGTGGTCCCATGCCGGAGAAAGCGCCGGACATTTCAGCCGGTTTCCCGTTCCCACGCTCCGTCGCTTTGGCATTGACTTTTTCCCATTCTCTGCTATAATACTCCCATCATATGAAGCGCTGGACCCCGAGAACAGCCGCTTCTGCATGAAATGATAATTTTCTGACAAAGGAGAAGCTGAACATGAAGAAATGGGTTTGCACCGTTTGCGGTTACATTCATGAGGGCGAGAATCCCCCTGCGGAGTGCCCTGTCTGCCAGGCTCCCGCCGAGAAGTTTGCCCTCCAGGGCGCCCCTGTGGAGGGAAAGAAAAAGTGGGTTTGCAGCGTCTGCGGCTACGTCTATGAGGGGGAGAACCCCCCCGCCGAGTGCCCGGTCTGCCACGCTCCCGCCTCCAAGTTCAACCTGCAGGTGGGTGAGATGAAGCTGGCCGCCGTACACGAGTACGGCGTCTACGCCAAGACCGTGAAGAACAACCCCGACGTGTCCGACACGGACAAGCAGTACATCCTGGAGCAGCTGAAGGCCAACTTCAACGGCGAGTGCAGCGAGGTCGGCATGTATCTCTGCATGGCCCGCATCGCCCACCGCGAGGGCTATCCCGAGGTCGGCCTGTACTGGGAAAAGGCCGCCTTTGAGGAGGCCGAGCACGCCTCCAAGTTCGCCGAGCTGCTGGGCGAGGAGCTGGAGCCCAACATGAAGGTCACCACCAAGGACAACCTGGCCTGGCGCGTGGAGTGCGAGTACGGCGCCACCCAGGGCAAGTTCGACCTGGCCGCCTGCGCCAAGCGCAACAACCTGGACGCCATCCACGACACCGTCCATGAAATGGCCCGCGACGAGGCCCGTCACGGCAAGGCCCTGGAGGGTCTGCTGAACCGGTACTTCAAGTAAGACGGAATCCATCAGACGAAAACTGAGTCCGCCCAGATGGGCGGACTCAGTTTTCGTCTCAGATGTTGCCGGGGGCTTCCCGTCCCGCGATCCACCGCGCCACATGGATGCCGCTGGCGGAGGCGTGGGAGAGGGAGTGGGTGATGCCGGAGCAGTCGCCGATGACGAACAGGCCCTCGTGGCGGGTCTGCAAATGCGCGTCCAGCGCCACTTCCATGTTGTAGAACTTGACCTCCACGCCGTAGAGCAGGGTGTCGATGGTGGCGGTGCCGGGGGCGATCTTGTCCAGGGCGTAGAGCATCTCAATGATGCCGTCCAGGATGCGCTTGGGGATGACCAGGCTCAGGTCGCCGGGGGTGGCAGAGAGGGTGGGGACGGTGAAGCAGTCGCGCATCCGCTCGGCGTTGCTGCGGCGGCCCTGGATCAGGTCGCCGAAGCGCTGGACGATGACGCCGCCGCCCAGCATATTACTGAGCCGGGCGATGGACTCGCCGTAGCCGTTGGAGTCCTTGAAGGGCTCGGAGAAGTGCTTTGCCACCAGCAGGGCGAAGTTGGTGTTCTCCGTCTGCCGGGCCGGGTCCTCGTAGCTGTGGCCGTTCACGGTGACAATGCCGTTGGTGTTCTCGGTCACCACCGCGCCCCGGGGGTTCATGCAGAAGGTCCGCACCAGGTCGCCGTATTTCTCCGTGCGGTAGACGATTTTGCTCTCATACAGTTCGTCGGTCAGGTGGGAGAAGACCTCGTAGGGCAGCTCCACCCGCACGCCGATGTCCACCCGGTTGCTCTTTGTGGCGATGTCCAGGGCCTTGCAGACCCCCTGCATCCACTTGCTGCCGCTGCGCCCGGCGGAGATGATGCAGCGCTTTGCCTCGAAGGATTCGTCCCCCGCCGTGACCCGGTAGCCGTTTTCCAGCTTTTCCACGGTGTTCACGGTGGTGCGGAAGCGGAAGTCCACCTGGGGCGTCAGCTCGTTGTAGAGGTTTTCCAACACCACATAGTTGATGTCCGTCCCCAGATGGCGCACGCTGGCGTCCAGCAGATGCAGCCCGTGGCTGAGGCACTCCTTTTTCAGCCGGGTATTGGCGGTGGAATAGAGCTTCGTGCCCTGCCCGCCGTGGGAGAGGTTGATGTCGTCCACATAGCGCATCAGCTCCAGCGCCCGCTGCTTGCCGATCAGCTCATGCAGGGTGCCGCCGAACTCGTTGGTGATGTTGTACTTGCCGTCGGAGAAGGCCCCGGCCCCGCCGAAGCCGTTCATGATGGAGCAGGGGACGCAGCCGATGCAGCTTTTGACGCGCTTGCCGTCGATGGGGCAGCGGCGGCGGTCCAGCGGGTGCCCCGCCTCCAAAACCAGCAGCTTCAGCTCCGGGGCCAGCCGCCGCAGTTCGTAGGCGGAGAAGATCCCCCCCGGTCCCGCGCCGATGATGATCACGTCATAGTTCATGGGTAAAACCTCGATTTCTTTGTATGCTTCGGGGTTCCGTCAGCTTTGGTATTCAAACTCCAGGTCGTAGATGCTCACGGTGTCCCCGTCCCGGACGCCCAGTTCCTCCAGCCGCTGGAAGACCCCTGCCTCCCGGAGCACCCGGTCGAAGTAGAGGCGGCTTTCGTAGTCCCCCAGGTTGACCCGGGCCAGCAGACTTTGCAGCCAGGGCCCCTCCACAGACCAGTAGTCCGCGTCCAGCTTCCGGTATTCCAGGGCCCCACTGGTGTCCACCTGGGGCAGCGGCGGCACATAGTCGGCCTCGTAGCGCCGGATGGGGGGCAGCTCCGAGAGCATCCCGGCGGCGGCCAGCATCAGCTCTTTCGTCCCCTGCATGGTGGCGGCGGACAGCTCGAAGAAGCGGCAGCCCTGGGCCTCCACATGCCGCCGGAGCCGCTCCAGCCCCTCCCGGCCTTCCGGCGCGATCAGGTCGCACTTGTTGGCCGCCACAAGCTGGGGACGCTGGGCCAGTTCCGGGGAGTATTGCCGCAGCTCGGTGTTGATGGTTTCGAAGTCCTCCACCGGGTCCCGGCCCTCGCTGCCCGCCGCGTCCACCAGATGAATCAGCAGACGGCAGCGGTCGATGTGGCGGAGGAAGTCGTGCCCCAGCCCCGCGCCCTCGCTGGCCCCCTCGATGATGCCGGGGATGTCGGCCATGACGAAGCTGACGCCCTCCCGGACGTAGACCACGCCCAGGTTGGGGAAGAGGGTGGTGAAGTGGTAGTTGGCGATCTTGGGGTGGGCCTTGCTGACTGCGGAGAGCAGGGTGCTCTTGCCCACGTTGGGGAAGCCGATCAGCCCCACATCGGCCAGCAGTTTCAGTTCCAGCACGATCTCCCGGTCCTCGCCGGGCAGCCCCGGCTTGGCGAAGCGGGGGACCTGGCGGGTGGGGGTGGCGAAGTGCTGGTTGCCCCAGCCGCCTTTCCCGCCTCTGGCCACGACGAAGGGCGCATCGTCGCTCATGTCGTGGAGAATGCCGCCGGTGGCCTTGTCCCGGAGCAGGGTGCCCCGGGGGACCTGGATGGTCAGACTCTCGCCGTCTTTCCCGGAGCAGCGCTTGCCCTGACCGTTCATGCCGTTGCCCGCCACATACTTCCGCTTGTAGCGGAAGTCCATCAGCGTGCGCATATGGTCGTCCACGACGCAGACGATGTCCCCGCCGCGCCCGCCGTCGCCCCCGTCGGGGCCGCCCGCCGCCACGTATTTCTCCCGGTGGAAGGCCACCGCACCGTCGCCCCCGCGCCCGGCGACGACGCGGATGGTGGCTTTGTCGATGAAAGATGAAGCCATTATAGCACCTCAGGTCGTAAATCAAATCGGAAGACGCAGACGCGCTCCAGGCCATGCTCGCGCAGATCATTGTTCTCCGGCAGCTCCGCGATCTCCAGCAGCGCGCCGCCCAGCCGCTCGCAGGTGCGGCGGGAGGCGCGGTTCTCAGGATCGCAGGTGATATAGACATATTCCATACCGTGCGCCGCCGCCAGGCGGAACAGAATGCGGCAAGCCTGGGCAGCGTAATGGTGGCCCCGGTGGGCTTCGTCGATCCCATAGCCGATGTGCCCGCCGTAATAGACCCGCCGGATATAGCCGACGCGGAGCGTGCAAGCTCCGAGTCTTTCGCCACTGCGCGTGCAGATGTCGAAGTGATAGCTTGGCACCTTCTGCCGCTCCGGGGGCGCGTCGGTGACCGCGTCGGTGAAGCGCGTCAGCACCAGCATCAGCGTGTCGGAGCTGAGCAGGGACGTATCGGAAAAGCGCATCTGCGTCGCCTCCTTTCTCATAGAAAGAGCCCGGACGATCTGTCCGGGCTCGAAAGCTCATCTCGTTACTGCGCCAGCTCGTAGACAGAGACCTTTTTGCGGTCCTTGCCCAGACGCTCAAACTTCACGTTGCCGTCCACAAGGGCGAACAGCGTGTCATCCTTGCCCTTGCCCACATTGGTGCCGGGGTGGATTTTGGTTCCGCGCTGTCTGACGAGGATGTTGCCGGCCAGGACGAACTGACCGTCGGCTCTTTTGGGACCCAGACGCTTGGACTCGCTGTCGCGGCCGTTTTTGGTGGAGCCCATTCCTTTCTTGTGTGCCATTGCGTATTACACCTCCTGTGTCAATCAATAAAACGCGGGACTCGTTCAGGCGTTGATGGTTTCGATCTGCACCTTGGTATAGGGCTGTCTGTGGCCCTGCGTGCGGCGATAGCCCTTCTTGGGCTTCATCTTGTAGACGCGGATCTTGCGGCTTCTGCCGTTCTTCTCGACCTTGGCGGTCACGCTTGCCCCGTCCAGCACGGGAGCGCCGAAGCGGGCGGCGTCGCCGTCCACGACTGCCAGCACCTGGTCGAAGGTCACGCTGTCGCCGGCCTCGGCGTCCAGCTTCTCGATAAAGAGCACGTCACCCTCGGCAACACGGTACTGCTTGCCTCCGGTCACGATGATCGCGGTTTTGCTCATTCCTGTTGCACCTGCCTTTCTGTTGCAGACTCGCTCTCAAGGCGGCCCCGCCCCGGGCGGAACGCTTTGCGGCCTTTTCAATGCGGCCTTAATAATCTATCAGTTTTCTCCGCAGTTGTCAAGCTTTTTTTCACAGCTTTCCAACGGTTTCAGCTTTCGTACAGGTGCATGTATTCGTCGTAGTGCATCATCCGGTCGATGCACCCGTCCGGCGTCAGTTCGATGATGCGGTTGGCCACAGTCTGGGTCAGCTCGTGGTCGTGGCTGGTGAAGATGACGTTGTAGGGGAACGCGGTCAGGCCGTTGTTCAGGGCCTGCACCGCCTCCAGGTCCAGGTGGTTGGTGGGCTGGTCCAGCAGCAGCACGTTGCGTCCCTCCAGCATCATTTTGCTCAGCATACAGCGCACCTTCTCGCCCCCGGACAGCACCTTCACAGACTTGTAGACCTCGTCCCCGGAGAAGAGCATCCGCCCCAGGAAGGTGCGCAGATAGCTCTCCCGCTTGTCGGCGGAAAACTGCCGCATCCAGTCGATCAGGTTCTCGTCGTGTCCGGCGAAGAAGTGCTCGTGGTTCTTGGGGAAATAGCTCTGGCTGGTGCTGACGCCCCACTTGATCGTCCCCTCGTCCGGCTCGATCTCCCCGGCCAGAAGCTGGAAGAAGGTGGTGACGGCGATCTCGTTGGCCCCCAGAATGGCGATTTTGTCCTCCCGGTTCATGGTGAAGCTGACGTTGTTGATCAGTTTCACCCCGTCCACGGTCTTGCTGACGCCCTCCACGAAGAGCCGGTCTTTCCCCGGCTCCCGCTCGGCCTTGAAGCCCACCCAGGGATAGCGGCGGGAGGAGGCGGGCAGCTCCTCCACCGACAGCTTCTCCAGCAGCTTCCGGCGGCTGGTGGCCTGGCGGGACTTGCTCTTGTTGGCCGAGAAGCGGGCGATGAAGCTTTGCAGCTCCGCGATCTTCTCCTGGGCCTTGCGGTTCTGGTCCCGGACCAGCTTCTGCATCAGCTGGCTGGACTCGTACCAGAAGTCATAGTTGCCCACATACATCTTGATTTTGCCGTAGTCGATGTCCACGATGTGGGTGCAGATGTTGTTCAGGAAGTAGCGGTCATGGCTCACCACCAGCACCGTGCCGTCGTAGTCCAGCAGGAAGTTTTCCAGCCAGACCACGCTGGCCAGGTCCAGGTTGTTGGTGGGCTCGTCCAGCAGGATGATGTCCGGGTTGCCGAACAGCGCCTGAGCCAGCAGCACCTTCACCTTCTGGCGCGGGTCCATGGCGGCCATCTGCGTCTGATGCAGCTCCGTGGGGATGCCCAGGCCCTGCAGGAGCCGGGCCGCGTCGCTCTCGGCCTCCCAGCCGCCCAGCTCCGCGTACTGTTCCTCCAGCTCCGCCGCCCGCAGGCCGTCGGCGTCGGAAAAGTCCGGCTTTTCGTAAATGGCGTCCTTCTCCTTGCCGATCTCATAGAGCCGGAGATTGCCCATGATGACGGTCTCCAGCACCGGGTAGGCGTCGTACATGGTCTGGTTCTGTTTCAGGACGCTCATGCGGGCCTTTTGGTCGATGTACACCGCGCCCTTGGTCGGCTCGATCTCGCCGGAGATGATTTTCAGCAGCGTGGACTTGCCCGCTCCGTTGGCCCCGATGATGCCGTAGCAGTTGCCCCGGGTGAATTGCAGGTCGGCCTGGGAAAACAGCACCTGGCCGCCGTATTGCAGCGTGAGATTGTCAACTGTGATCATAGCGTTCTCCTATTGTCCATGTAGTTTACCGGGCCAGGGTCTGGAGGTTCGTGTCCTCCACGAAGTTGTGGACGCTGTAGCACACCAGCACCCGGTCGATGTCCTGCTCCCGGATATAGTCGTAGAGGTCCTCCCGGAAATAGCGCAGGTCCAGGATGTGCAGCTGGGAAAAGTGGGGGTAGAGGAAGGGACTCAGGGAGTCCATGAAGCTGTCCCGCAAAATCAGCAGCCGCTCCCCGGCCTCGCCCGTCTCCACGACCAGGCGCGGCGTGTTGCCGCCGTAGAAGTAGGAATACTTGTCCCGCTGCTCCAAAAAGCGCTCCACATACAGCGCCCCGACTTCCGCCGCGCCCTGGGAGTAGTTGGTGATGCGGGCGTCTCCCTGGTTGACATAAGTGATGAGCAGGTCGGGCTTGACCCAGGAGAAGCCGGAACTGGACCAGGCCGTGCCGTAAAAGCGCTCGCTGGCCACATGGGGGCTGTAGTCCGAGAGGGGCAGGGGGGTGTAGCCCAGGGCCGGACCCAGGGCGGCGTAGCCGTAATAGGCCCCCAGGGTGGTCCAGTGGTGGTCCGTGCGGTAAAAGACGGCCTCGTCCCGGTGGGCCTCCAGGGCGGCACAAAGGTCCAGCGTTTCGCAGTCCGCGGCTGCATAGGCCGCTGCGATCACGTCCTTCTGGCTGTCGTTGGGGGCTCCGTCCGGCAGCAGTTCCCCCCACAGTTCGGCGGAGGAGGGCACCAGCGCCAGGGTCACGGGCACGCCCGCCCGGGCGCTGAGGGCGTTCACATGGGCGATCTGCGCCCGCAGCGTCTCCGGCTCCGGCGCGGTGAAGCACTCCAGCAGCGTGTCTCCGGCGCAGAGCCAGACGCCGTTGTTTTCCGACTTGCCCGAAGCCAGCTCCGCGGCGGCTTTCAGGGTGATCCAGTCGTCCCGCAGGGGGAACTGGTCGTTGACATAACGCTCCGCCGCCGTGGTGAACTTCCCGGCGAACAGGGCGGAGAGGGTGAAGCGGGGGGCGGTCTGCAGGCTGCGGTTCTCCCGCTCGGAGAAGCTGCGGTCCGGCAGGGCCAGGTGCAGGACGAAGAACGCGCCCAGAAACAGCAGGAAGATCAGAATCTGCCAGAATGCGCTGCGTTTCAGCATGAAAGGGGTCACCTCCGGGGACTCAGAATCGGAAATAGAGGAAGGGGTTGTAGGAAGCGTTCACCAGATAGGCGGTGGATAGCACCAGCGCGGCCAGAACCAGCACCGGCGTCAGCACGTTCCGCGCCCGCTCCGGGAGCTTCCAGTACAGGGTCTTGCCCAGGGGCAGCGCGGCCAGCGCGCCCAGCAGCAAAATCACGGCGTTGCTGCGCAGAGCATAGAGGTCGAAAGCGCTGAAAAGCCCGCTGCCGCCGCCGAACATGGCCCCGTAATAGCCCAGCGCGGCCCCCAGGTCCGTCAGGTTGAAGATCACCCAGCCCAGCACCACGACCAGCAGCAGATAGAGGTGGGAGAAGACCCCCGCCTTTTCCAGCAGCTTCCCCAGGAAGCGCTTCTCCAGCATCAGGAACAGGGCGTAGTACAATCCCCAGAGCAGAAAGCTCCAGCTGGCCCCGTGCCAGAAGCCCGTCAGGGCCCAGACGATCAGGATGTTCAGCATCTGCCGGGCCAGCCCCACCCGGTTGCCCCCCAGGGGGATGTAGACGTAGTCCCGGAACCAGGTGCCCAGGCTCATGTGCCAGCGCCGCCAGAACTCCGTCACGCTGCGGGAGAGATAGGGGTAGTTGAAGTTCTCCAGAAACTCAAAGCCCAGCATCCGCCCCAGGCCGATGGCCATGTCGGAGTAGCCGGAGAAGTCAAAGTAGATCTGCAAGGCGAAGGCGGCCGCCCCCAGCCAGGCCCCCAGGGCGCTCAGCTCCCCCGGCGCTTTCGCCGCGTACACGTCCCAGAGCGCGCCCACGTTGTTGGCGATCAGCACCTTTTTGGCTAGGCCCACGGTGAAGCGCCGGACGCCGGAGGCGAACTGTTCCGCGCCCCCGGCCCGGAAGGCCAGCTGGTCGGCGATGTCCTTGTAGCGGACGATGGGTCCGGCGATGAGCTGGGGGAACAGGGCCACGAAGGTGCCGAAGCGGACGTAGTTGCGCTGCGGCTCCGCGTCCCCACGATACACGTCGATGGGGTAGCTCATGGTCTGGAAGGTGTAGAAGGAGATGCCGATGGGCAGGGCTACGTTCAGCACCGGCACCGTGAGGCCGGGGATGCGGCTCAGGGTGGCGGCGAAGAGGTCGTAGTATTTGAAAAAGCCCAACATGGCCAGGTTCAGCACAATGTCCCAGACCAGCACGGTTTTGGCCTTTTTCGGCTGGGTTTCCCGGCAGCGAGCCACCAGCAGCCCGGCGGTGTAGTTCAGGGTGATGGAGAAGACCATCAGGAGGATGTAAACCGGTTCCCCCCAGCCGTAGAAGACCAGGTTCACCGCGAACAGCCAGACGTTGCGCCAGCGGGCGGGCACGAGATAGTAGACCGCCAGGACGACGGGCAGATAGAAAAAGAGGAAGGTGGTGCTGGAAAAAACCATGGTCAGGGGTCCTCCGTGTCGTCAGAGTGGGGGGTGAAGTGCGCCAGGGGATTGGCCCGGGCGGCCGTGCGCAGTTCCCCGGAGTCCACATGGGTGTAGATCTGCGTGGTGTTCAGGTGTTCGTGCCCCAGCAGCTCTTGCAGCGTCCGCACGTCCACCCCGTTCTGGAGCATCAGCGTGGCGGCGGTGTGGCGCAGCTTGTGGGCGGAGTAGTGTTCCGCGTCCAGCCCCGCCCGGAGCAGGGTCTTCTTCACCATGGCGTGGACCGCCGCCCGGGACACCCGGCTGCCGGAGGCGGTCAGGAACAATGCCCCCGGCTCCGTGGCCTTTAAGGTGCTGCGCAGGGCCAGATAGTCGTTGAGCGCGGCGGCCACAGCGTCGTTCAGATAGACCACCCGCTCCTTGCCGCCCTTGCCCGCCACCCGCAGGTGGTCGGCGCGCAGGTCGGAGAGGTTCAGGCCCACGATCTCGCTGATGCGCAGGCCGCAGTTTAAGAAGATACAGAGGATGCAGTAGTCCCGCGTCCGCTGCCGCCCCTCCACGGCGTTGAGCAGCCGTCGGCTTTCCTCCAGGGAGAGATAGCGGGGGAGGGTCCGGGGGAGCTTGGGCGCGTCCAGGTCCCGCACCGGGTTCTCCGCCAGCTGGTGGGTCTTGACGGTCAGGTATTTGTAGAGACTGCGGATGGAGGCGATCTTCCTGGCCCGGCTGGCGGCGGAGAGGCCGTAGCTGGGGCTGTGGGCCTGGGCGTTGCGCAGCTTGTCCCGGCTGAGGAAGCCCAGATAGGCGTAGATCTCCGAGAGCGTGACAGCGCCGACGAAGTCCAGATCCACGTCGGAGATGTCGATCCGCTCCGCCTCCGTGTCGGGGGGGACCAGGCCCCGGTGCAGCTTCAAAAAGCGGAAGAAGGTCCGCAGGTCCAGGAAGTATTCGTCCGCCGTTTTGGGGGAGTGGCCCCGGATGGTCTCGTGATAGGCGAGAAAATCCCGTAAAAGCGCCGGCGCGCCGTTTCTGTAATCCATAAAGGAACGCATACCTCGAAAACAGTTTTTGTTCAATATTAACGCTTTTTGTCCCATTCGTCAACTGAGAGAAAGAAAATTCGTGCATTTTTCAGAGAGCTGTGCTATAATGCGAAAAAAATCACAGCAAAGGCGCCACAGGAGGGACCTGTTATGACACCAATCAAATTAGCCGACCGCATGGAGTTCGTCAATTCCGACATTCGCGGCCCTTTGTTCATCGAGGCCAACCGCATGGAGGCCCGGGGCGAGAAGGTTCTGAAGCTGAACACCGGCAACCCCGGAAAGTTCGGCTTTCCGATGCCGGAGAGCGTCCGGGATTCGCTGCTGAGCCAGGTGGAGCGGGCCGTGCCCTATTGCGACGTGCAGGGAATGCCGGAGGCGCGGGAGGCCATTTGTGAATACCAGCAGGGCCGGGGCTTTCAGGGCATCACCCCGGCGGACGTCTGCATCGGCAACGGCGTCAGCGAGATCGCCAGCATGATCGGCAGCGCCCTGTTCAACCCCGGCGACGAGGTGCTGATCCCCACCCCCAGCTATTCCCTCTGGACCAACGTGGCCGTCATCGCCGAAGCCACGCCCGTCCTCTACCGCTGCGACGAGGCCAACTCCTGGTATCCCGACGTGGAGGACATCCGCCGGAAGATCACGCCCAAAACCAAGGCCATTCTGGTTATCAACCCCAACAACCCCACCGGTGCGGTCTATCCCACCGAGATCCTGCTGGACATCATCGCCCTTGCCTGGGAGCACGACCTGGTCATCATCTCCGACGAGATCTACGACCGCCTGGTGATGGACGACCTGAGCGCCGTCAGTGTGGCGGCCCTGGCCCCGGATCTGCCCGTGGTGACCTGCAACGGCCTGAGCAAGAGCCACATCGTCTGCGGCTTCCGCTGCGGCTGGATGGTGGTCAGCGGCCCCGCCGCCTTCCGCACCAGCTTCATGGGAGCCATTCACAAGCTGGCCGCCATGCGCCTGTGCAGCAACGCCCTGACCCAGCTGGTCATCCCCGCCGCCCTGGCCGACCCGGGCAGCACCCGCTCCATGCTCCTGCCCGGCGGGCGCCTTTTTGAGCAGCGGGAGGCCACCTGTCGCGCCCTGGACCAGATCCCCGGCATTAGCTATGTGAAGAACCACGCGGCCTTCTACCTCTTCCCGAAGATCGACACGGAGCGCTTCCACATCACCAGCGACCGCCAGTTCGCCCTGGACGTGCTCCACGGCACCCACGTCCTGTTCATCCCCGGCAGCGGCTTCGACTGGGCCGCCCCGGACCACTTCCGCCTGGTGATGCTCCCGGAGGCGGAAATCCTCTATGACGCCATGTGCCGGGTGGGCCGGTTTTTGGAGACATACCGTCAGACGGATCATCCCGTGATCTGAACCCGCGCAGTCGCCGTGGGCCGTCCCATCAATGCAAGCCCTCGTTGCCTCGCAGAGTTTCGCGGTGGCTGGCGCGAAATAGAGTTCAAATCATTTTTGCCGGAAACCGCGTTTTCGGCAAAAATACTTCTCGCGGAGCGAGTGTGCCCTCCCCCGCGCCACCGCGCTCGCGGAGCGCAGTCCTTTTCGTTTCATAAAACCGTCTCTGACGGTTTTATGAAACGAGGCAGCGCCTGATTCTTGACTTGTCTGCGCCATTGTGGTAAAGTGAGAGACGCTGAAATCCCCATTATCATCAGAACGGAGAGCGAGAACATGAAACGTATCAAGACGCTGGAGACCCGGAACCTCTGCGAGAGCGCCAAGCACGGCGGCTGCGGCGAATGCCAGACCTCCTGCCAGTCCGCATGCAAGACGAGCTGCGGCGTGGCCAACCAGAAGTGCGAGCGCCCTGCGCGCTGAACCCCCGGAAACAAAAGACGCCGTCCGTCACGCGGGCGGCATCTTTTTTGGTGAGTTTAGGAGAACAACATGGTACATCAATACAAGCTCAACGGCTACAACATCGTACTGGACACCAACTCCGGCAGCGTGCATGTGGTGGACGAGGTGGCCTACGACCTGATCGCGGCCTACCCCGACCACAGCCGGGAGGATCTGATTGCAGCGCTGCTGGCAAAATACGCCGACCGCCCGGACGTGACGGCGGCGGAGCTGGAACAGTGCGTCGCCGACGTGGAGGCCCTGCGGGACGCGGGCAAGCTCTGGAGTCCCGACCCCTACGCCGGGATCGCCGGGGTGTTCAAGGAGCGCAGCGGCGACGTGGTGAAGGCCCTCTGCCTCCATGTGGCCCACAGCTGCAACTTAAACTGCGCCTACTGTTTCGCCAGCCAGGGGCGCTTCCAGGGGGAGCGGGCGCTGATGCCCTTTGAGGTGGGCCGTCAGGCCCTGGACTTTCTGATCGCCCACTCCGGCAGCCGCCGGAACCTGGAGGTGGACTTCTTCGGCGGGGAGCCGCTGATGAACTGGCAGGTGGTGAAGGACTTGGTGGCCTACGCCCGCAGTGTGGAGGGGAAGCACGGAAAAAACTTCCGCTTCACCCTGACCACCAACGGGCTGCTGATCGACGACGAGGTGATCGACTTCTGCAACCGGGAGATGAGCAACGTGGTCCTCTCCCTGGACGGGCGGCGGGAGACCCACGACCGCCTGCGGGTGGACTACGCCGGGAACGGCAGCTATGACCGCATCGTGCCGAAATTCCAGAAGCTGGTGGCCGCCCGGGGCGGGAAAAACTATTACATCCGGGGCACCTTCACCCATGCCAACCCGGACTTTACCAAGGACCTGCTGCACATGGCGGATCTGGGCTTCACGGAACTGAGCATGGAGCCGGTGGTCTGCGCTCCGGACGACCCGGCGGCCCTGACGCCGGAGGACATCGAGATTGTAAAGGGAGAATATGAACTGCTGGCCCGGGAGATGCTGCGCCGGGAGCGGGAAGGGCGGCCCATCACCTTCTATCACTATATGTTGGACCTGACCGAAGGCCCCTGCATCTACAAGCGCGTCTCCGGCTGCGGCAGCGGCACGGAGTACATGGCCGTCACCCCCTGGGGCGAGCTCTACCCCTGCCACCAGTTCGTGGGGGACGCGCAGTACCGGCTGGGGGATGTGTGGAAGGGCGTGGAGAACACCGCGCTGCGGGAGGACTTTCGCGCCTGCAACGCCTACGCCCGCCCGGAGTGTGCCGACTGCTGGGCGCGGCTGTGGTGTTCCGGCGGCTGCGCGGCCAACGCCTACCACGCCACGGGCAGCATCCGGGGCGTCTACGCGCCGGGCTGCGAGCTGTTCCGCAAGCGCATCGAGTGCGCCATCATGCTGAAAGCCGCCGAAGCGGAGGAGGCATGACCACCCCGATCCTGGACTTCGTCCGCCGTTATGCCGATTCCGGCACGCTGCGTCTGCACATGCCGGGGCACAAGGGCGTCCCGACTCTGGGCTGCGAGGGCCTGGACATCACGGAGGTCGCCGGGGCGGACAGCCTCTACGCGCCCACGGGCGTCATCCGGGAAAGCGAGGCCAACGCCACGGCAGTCTTTGCCAGCCGCGCCACCCTCTACTCCACCGAGGGCAGCAGCCAGTGCATCCGGGCCATGCTGGCCCTGGCCCTGCGCGAGAGGAAGCCGAAACGCATCCTGGCCGGGCGCAACGCCCACCGGAGCTTCCTCTCCGCCTGCGCCCTCTGCGGAGCCGAGCCGGACTGGCTCTGGCCGGAAGCGGGGGAGGGGCTGCTCAGCTGCACTGTCCGCCCGGAGACCCTGGTCAGGGCGCTGGACGAGGCCGCGACAGGCTACGCCGCCGTCTATGTCACCAGCCCGGACTACCTGGGCCGCCTGGCGGACGTGTCCGCGCTGGCGGCGGTCTGTCATGAAAGGGGCCTGCCTCTGCTGGTGGACAACGCCCACGGGGCCTGTTTGCGCTTCCTGCCCGGGGCGCGGCACCCGCTGGAGCAGGGGGCGGACCTGGTCTGCGACAGCGCCCACAAGACCCTCCCGGTGCTCACCGGCGGGGCCTACCTCCACATCGCTGACCCGTGTTTCGTGCCGGGGGCCAAACAGATGCTTGCCCTGTTCGGCTCCACCAGCCCCAGCTATCTGATCCTGGCCTCCCTGGACGCCTGCAACGCCCGGCTGGCAGGGGACTATCCCATGCTGCTGGCAGATGCGGTGCGGGACACGGCGGACCTGCGCCGGACGCTGCAAGCCCTGGGCTGGGAGACGGTGGACGCCGACCCGCTGCGCATCACCTTACGATGTGACGGAACAAAAGCGGCGGCCCGCCTCCGCACGCAGGGGATGGAGCCGGAGTACGCCGGGCCGGACGCCCTGGTGCTGATGTTGACGCCGGAGAACGCCGCCGCCGCCCGCGCAAGGGTCCCGGAGGCCCTGGGGCCGTGCCGGGAAGCGCCGCCCGCCCCGCCGCCGCCCCTGCCGCGCCCGGAGCGGGTCTGCACCGTGCGGGAGGCCCTCTTTGCCCCCCAAACGTCCTGCCCCGCCCAGGCCGCGATTGGCCGCATCTGCGGCGCGCCCACCGTGGCCTGTCCCCCCGCCGTCCCCATCGTCACGGCAGGCGAGCGCATCCCGGAGCAAGCGCTGCCCCTGTTTCAGTATTACGGCGTGGAGACGGTGGACGTGCTGCTTTGAAAAAGAGACAGCGGAAAGGGCAGCCTTCTCCCTGCAAAATGTGGTAATTTGAAACGATGCAACCACACCATGCAGGGAAGGGGCTTGCCCCTTCCGCTTTTTTCGCATCCGCTCCGATTCTGCGTCACCGGTTCAGCAGCCAGGTGGCGAAGTTCAGATACCCCGCAAATCCCAGCCAGATCAGATATGGAATCTGCAAATTGCCCGCCCGCCTGTCGATCCGCCGAAACCGCACCACCATCAGCCACACCAGCGCCAGCAGGAACAGCAGCCAGAAGAAGCTCAGCAGCAGGGCCCGGAAGCGGAAGTAGAAGATGGTCCAGAGAAAGTTCACCACCAGCTGCGTGGCCCAGACGAAGAGCGCGTCGGAGACCGCCGGGGAGCCGGTCAGCCAGACCCGCGCCGCCGAGACGCCCATCAGCGTGTAGAGCACGGTCCAGACCACGAAAAACAGCCAGCCCGGCGGCGAGAGGGGCGGGCGGGTCAGCTCCGGCATTTGAAACTGTCCCGCGTTCAGCGCGGCGGCCAGACCGCCCACCCCCAGCGCGATGCCGATGAAGATCACATAGGCCCAGATCGGATTTGTTTGCTTGTTCAAGATGCATCACCCGGTCCAGTATATGGAAGGGGGACAGGGCTTATGCTTCCGGCAATCCCAGGTCTTGCAGCGCCTCCCGCAGCGCCTCCCGCTTTGTCGGGTCCATCTCCCGCAGCGGCAGCCGCAGCAGGCCGCTGTCCAGCCCCAGCATGGCCATGGCCGCCTTGACCGGGATGGGGTTGGTCTCCGCGAAGAGCAGCCGGAAGAGCGGGCTGAGCCGCCGGTGCCGCTCCCGGGCGGCGGCGTAGTTCCCCGCCAGGCAGTCCGCCGTCAGCCGCGTCAGCTCCGCCGGAGCCACGTTGGAGGCCACGCTGACCACCCCGTCCGCCCCCAGGGCCATCATGGGCAGGGTCTGGTCGTCGTTGCCGCAGTAAAGCCGCAGCGCGTCCCCGCACTCCGAGATGATGCGGGAGGCCAGGCTGAAATCCCCGCTGGCCTCCTTGACGCCGTTGACATTGGGGTGGCGGCTCAGCTCCAGATAGGCCTCCGCCGGGATTCCAATGGCCGTGCGGGAGGGCACGTTGTACAGCACCAGCGGCGCCGGGGAGCGGTCCGCCACATAGCGAAAATGCTCCAGCAGCCCGGCGGGGCTGGTCTTGTTGTAATAGGGCGGCGTCATCAGCACTGCGTCCGCCCCCACCGAGGCGGCATAGCGCGCTTTTTCCAGACAGGCCGCCGTGTTGTTGCCGCCCACGCCCACGATCACCGTCATGTCCCCGCCGATGTGGGCGGTACAGCCCGCCACCATGTTGGCGTACTCCTGGGCCGTCAGCGTGGCGTTCTCCCCGGTGGTGCCCGCCAGCACCACGGCGGTCACGCCGTTTTCCCGCTGGCGGTCCAACTGGCGCTTCATGCGCTCCATGTCTACCCCATCGGCCGAAAAGGGCGTGATGACGGCGGTACAGGCTCCCCGAAACAAAGCTTCCTTCAAACCGGACCCTCCCCAAGCATAGAATCAGGCAGCACCGCGCCGTCCCCGGCAGGGTGCTGCCTGATATCCTATGCCGCAAGGTCCATTGCGGTGATAAGCCCGTGATTTTGTAGGGCGCGCCGACCCCGGCGCGCCGAGACACGCACACGGGCAAAGTCATGCGCCCGCCTTACGCCTCCTCCCAAAGCCGTTCCGGGTACACGCCCCGTGCCTTCATCCCGGCGATGGCGTCCCGCACGGAATGCAGATCCTCCTGATAGGTGACGCCGTGCCAGACCTCGTCACAGGGCAGCACCTCCGCCGTGGCCTTGCCCTCGGCCAGGAGCTGGTTCACCACGGAGGGCAGGAAGTATTCGCATTTCAGCGGGTTCTCCGCCAGCCCCTGCTCCAAAAAGGCGGGGAAGCGCGCCCACAGCTCGTCCAGCATCATCCGGGAGAAGCCCCAGAAGTTCATGCTGACGGTCTCGTCCCCGCTCAGGGGATGCTCCACGCCGTTTTCCACATAGACGGCACCCCGCCCACGCGGCTCGATCTGCGTCCGCTCGGTGACGCCGCTGAGATAGCGTCCGTCCAGGGTGCAGACCCCCCGCGCCACGCTGCCGTTCTCCGTCACGGTGTTGCGCAGCACATAGCCCAGCATGGAAAACTCCGAGGCCGGGCGTTCGGCGGCCAGAAAGGCATAGATCGCCCGGAAAGCCCCAGCGCCGTAAAAATCATCGGCGTTGATGACCGCAAAAGGCCCGTCCACCGCCTCCCGGCAACAGGCCACCGCGTGGCCCGTCCCCCAGGGCTTCACCCGCCCCTCGGGCACGGCAAAGCCCTCCGGCAGCTTCCAAAGCTCCTGGTTGACATAATGTACATCAAAAAAGCGTTCCACACGCCGCCCCACGGCGGCCTTGAATTCCTCCGAAATGGCCTCCTTGATGACAAAGGCGACCTTTTCAAACCCGGCGCGGCGGGCGTCATAGAGGGAAAAGTCCAGAATCGGGTGACCGAACGCGTCCACCGGCATGATCTGCTTCAAGCCTCCAAAACGGCTGCCCATACCGGCGGCCATGACAACAAGGGTGGGAGAGGGCATAGGTGATTCCTCCTGTTTGACAGTTTTCCACAGTTTAGCACGGATGCGGGGGATTGGCAAGAGACGCATGGAGCTGTGCAGCGCGGTTTTTTCAGGTGCCAAGAAAAAGGGAAGCGGGTAAGCCCGTTTTTTCCAGCGAAGGGAAGCACCCTGCGGTAAATCGGTGCTTTGCAGCGAGAAATGCTCCAAGTAGGGGGCGGCGTCCCCGACGCCCCCGCAGCAGCGGCACGTTTTTCGCCAAACGTCCGGCGAATCCGCAGCCGTAAACCCGTAGGGCGCGCCGACCCCGGCGCGCCGGCAGCAATGGCCGCGTCTTGACAACACCCAAGGCGAATCCGCAAACGTGTTGCGTATTCGCCGTAGGTGGAATAAAACCTTTGCCGTGTGCTGCGGGGGATGTCGAGGACGCCATCCCCCGCAGTGGAACGGGGCTGGGGATTGGCCGGGGACGCGGAATGCGACAGAGCGCGCTGCTATGCTTCGCAGCGCGCTCTGATTGCATTTATTCTGATCTCCTCAGCACATCTTCGCCCCGGCGGGAATGGCGTCGTCCAGCATGACCAGATTCAGCTTTTCCTCGCCGTTTTCCTTGTGGACGGCGGAAATCAACATCCCGTTGCTCTCCAGGCCCATCATTTTGCGGGGGGGCAGGTTGACAATGGCCAGGAGGGTCTTGCCGACGAGCTGCTCCGGCTCGTAGTATTTGTGGATGCCGGAAAGGATCTGGCGGTCTGTGCCGGTGCCGTCGTCCAGGGTGAAGCGCAGGAGCTTGGCGCTCTTTTTCACGGGCTGGCAGTCCTTGACCTTCACGGCGCGGAAGTCGCTGCGGCAGAAGGTGTCGAAGTCCACGGCTTCCTCTGCCTGCGGCTCCAGCTCCACGGTGGGGGCGGCGGGCTTTTGGGAGGCGGCGACGATCTTTTCCAGCTCAGCCAGCTCGGTCTTCACGTCGATGCGGGGGAACAGGGCCTCGCCGCGCCTCACGGCGGTGCCTACGGGCATTCCGCCCCAGGTCTCCACGCTATTCCAGGTCTGCGCCGCCTCAGGCGCGCCGATCTGGACGAAGAGTTTGGCGCTGCTCTCCGGGATGAAGGGACTGAGCAGCACGCCCGCCACGCGGCAGGCTTCCAGCAGATTGTACAGTACCCGTGCCAGCCGGGGTCCGTTGGCCTCCATATCCCGGGCCAGCGCCCAGGGGGCGGTCTCGTCGATATACTTGTTGGCCCGCTGGATCAGGCCGAAGACCTCCGCCAACGCGTTCTGGAGCTGATATTTCTCCATCTGCGCCTGGTAGCGTCCCCGCAGCCCCGCGGCCAGTTCCAGCAGCGCCGCGTCCTCGGGGCCCTCCGCCTGGGTCTCCGGCAGGACGCCGCCGAAATACTTCTCCACCATGGCGGTGGAGCGGCTCAGCAGGTTGCCCAGGTCGTTGGCCAGGTCGGTGTTGATGCAGGAGATCAGCAGCTCGTTGGAGAAGTTGCCGTCGGAGCCGAAGGGGAAGGTGCGCAGCAGGAAGAAGCGCAGCGCGTCCACACCGTAGCGCCCGGCCAGCAGATAGGGGTCCACCACGTTGCCGGTGGACTTGCCCATCTTCTTCCCCTCGAAGACCAGCCAGCCGTGGCCGTAGAGTTTCTGCGGCAGGGGCAGACCCATGCTCATCAGGAACGCGGGCCAGTAGATGGAGTGGAAGCGGACGATCTCCTTGCCGACGATGTTGACGCCGGGCCAGAAGCGCATATCGTCATACTCCTCATTTTCATAGCCCAGGGCCGTCACGTAGTTGAACAGCGCGTCCAGCCAGACATAGACCACATGCTTGGGGTCGAAGTCCACCGGGATGCCCCAGGAGAAGCTGGTGCGGGAAACGCAGAGGTCCTGCAGACCGCCGGGGCAGTCCAGGAAGTTGTTCACCATCTCGTTGACCCGGCTTTTCGGCTCCAGGAAGTCCGTCTCGGTCAGGAGCTTGCGCACGGCTGGGGCGTACTTGCTGGCGCGGAAGAAATAAGCCTCCTCCTCCGCCCAAGTGATCTCACGCCCGCAGTCGGGGCATTTGCCGTCCACCAGCTGGCTCTCGGTCCAGAAGCTCTCACAGGGGGTGCAATAAAGGCCCTCATACTTGCCCTTGTAGATGTCCCCCTTGTCGTACATCTTTTTGAAGATGCGCTGGATGCTCCGGACGTGGTATTCGTCCGTGGTGCGGATGTAGCGGTCGTTGCTGATGTTCATCAGCTTCCACAGGGCCTTGACCCCGTGCTCGCCCTCCACGATGCGGTCCACGAACTCCTTGGGCGTGACCCCGGCCTCCCGGGCCTTTTCCTCGATCTTCATGCCGTGCTCGTCGGTGCCGGTCAGGAACATGACCTCGCAGCCCTGGAGCCGCTTATAGCGGGCGATCACGTCCGTGGCGACGGTGGTATAGGTGTGGCCGATGTGCATATTCCCGCTGGGGTAATAGATCGGGGTGGTGATGTAAAAGCGTTTCGTTTCTTCCATGGCGTTATCCTCTGCTCATCTGGCGTATGTCGTATGGTTCAGCCCACCGGCTGGGCGGAGGGCTTGGGTTCCTCCGTGGGCTCCGGGGTCGGGGCCGGTGTGGGTTCCGGCGTCGGTTCGGGCGTGGGCTCCGGGGTGGGTTCCGGCGTCGGCTCCGGGGTCGGGGCCGGTGTGGGTTCCGGCGTCGGTTCGGGCGTCGGTTCGGGCGTCGGCTCCGGTGTGGGTTCCGGCGTGGGGGCGGGGGTCGGCTCCGGCGTGGGTTCCGGTGTCGGAGCCGGGGTGGTGGCCGGGTTGTCGGAGGTAGAGGGGTTCTGGGACGGCGTCGGCGTGGGTTCCGGCGTCGGCTCGGGCGTGGGTACCGGGGTGGGGGCCGGGGTGTTGGTGGGGATGGGGGCCGTGGTGGGGGTCTGTACCGGCCAGGCGATGTCCTCGTCGTGGTAGTGGTAGGTGCTGGCGGCCTCCGGCTGACGGCTCAGCAGATTGCCGTCCTTGTCAAAGACGCTGCGGTAGGTCTGGACTTTGTAGCCCAGCTTGACGGTGGGGTACTGGGTGTCGTAGAAGTACCAGGTGTTGCTGGTCATCTCCACATAGCTGCCGTCCACGTCGGTGCCGACGATGGAAACGGTCATCTTGGAGTTGTCCCCGGTGAGCGCGGCCTGGATGCGGATGGGGTAATCCCGGTTGTTGACGAACTTGAACTCCGGCCCGCCCCAGCTCACCGTGGCGTCCAGCCCGGCGGGCAGATAGCCCACGGGGAAGTAGTGGCAGGTGCGGGAGCTGATGCGCAGATTGGCGTAGAGGGCGCAGTTATACAGCGTGGAACTGACCTGGCAGATGCCGCCGCCGTACTCCTGGACCACCTCGCCGCCGGAGTAGGCGCTGGCCATCAGATAGCCGTTTGCCGCCGTGCGCTCGCCCAGAGTGGGGTTGTAGGAGAACTCCTGCCCGGGCAGCAGAACCACGTTGTTGATGCTGTTGCAGGCCTTTCGCACGTTGTTGATGCGGTTGGCGGTGCTGCCCAGCAGGGAGGTGGAGACGCTGCTCAGGGTATCGCGGAAGAGCATGGAGTCCAGCATGGCGGCGGTGATGTCCGGCTCGGTGGTCACCAGGGGGATCTCCACGGTCTCGCCATAGGCCGCCGCGTCCCAAAGCCGCTGGGCTTCCTCCAGGTCGAAGCTGAGGCCCACGGCCTCGTCGCTGATGTCCCCGGTCTGGGGGTCGTAGGAGGCGTTCTCGGGGGCCACATAGATGGAGTCATAGAGGGCCTGGAGGTCCAGTTCGGTGCTGGGCTGGATCTCGGCGGTGTAGGTCAGGGTGCCGTATTCCTCGTTTTCAAAGGCTTCCAGGAGCATCTGCGTCACCGCCTCGGTGTCGATCTCGATGCTGTCCGCGCCTTTGACCAGGGTGATGCTCTCCTCGCCGATGCTGGCGTCGTTGTCCAGCAGACGCAGGCGCACTTCCTTGGCGGCGTTCTGGACGGCGGCGCGGATGGCGTCGGCGTCCACGGAGCGGGTGGCGTTGCTCTCCAGCGCCATGCCGCGCAGGGAGCAGCGGAGATAGGTGATAGCGTTCTGGACGCTGCTGCCGCCCTTGCAGGCGTCGTAGGCGGCCAGGGCGATCTGGCTGGCCGGGGTGGCGGAGCAGACTTCGTTCTCTTTGACGGTCAGCACATAGTCGGCGGGCATCTGGACGCTGACGGCCTCGTCGTCCCCGCCCAGGCCGTAGCCGTTCTCGCTGAGCTTGGCGGCTGCTTCGCTGAGGGTCAGGCCGCCCAGGTCCAGGCCGTCCATGGTGACGCCGGGGAAGATGGTCTCCACCCGGCTGACGGAGCTGACGCCGACCACCGCGCCCACCAGCGCCGCCGCCACCACGACCAGCGCGGCGATCAGGGCGATGAGGCCGCCCTTCTTCCCCTTGGGCTGTTTGGCGGGACCGGGCTTCTTGGGAGGCTGGCTGCCGCCGCCGGACCGCTGGGCGGAGGCGGGTCGGGCCTGGTTGGGGGCCGCCGGGGTGGGGCTGAAGCGGATGGTGGGGTCAGCGCGCAGGATGGGGTCGTTCCCGGCGGGGCGCTGGGGCGAAGTCTGGCGCTGCATGGGCTGCCGCGCTGCGCTCTGCTGGCCCTGCCGCGGCGTGGGCTGCTGGGCCGGACGCTGCGGCGTCTGCCGGGGGGCTTGCTGCCCGGCGGGGGTATGGACGGAGCGGGACGACTGCTTGTTGCCGTTGTTTCCGAAAAGCTTCATGGTTCGTTTCTCCAATTCTCTTTGATGCCAGTGTAAAAAACCGAACGGACAAACCGCTCAGTGACTGTGATAAAATAGTTCCTCTCCGTCGGGCAGCTCGATGCGCTCGGAGAACAGGTCCCGGCCGTCCATCCAGGGGTTGCCGGAGAGCTTGTGTTCCCCTTGCTTTTCCAGCATCAGCCCGATCAGGGGATTGCTGAGCAGGAAGCCGGCGGGGGTGAAGTGCCAGCGCTCGTCCTCCCGTACGGCCCAGCCGCGCCGCTGAAACTCCGTCAGCAGCTCTTCCAGGGGGGAGAAGTCGCTGCGGTAGCGGTTGTGGTACTCTTTGGCGGAGACGCCGCGGACGGTGCGCATCCCCAGCATGAGATACTCCGCCGCCCGGCCCAGGGCGTCCACACGCTCATAGTCGGCGAGGATATTGTTGCCATTCTGGATGCCGCTTATGTACTGTGCCACGCTGCTGACATAGGTATAGCGCATATCGCCCACGTTGCTGGCCGCCGCCGGGCCGAAGCCCATGTAGTCCTGGAGCTGCCAGTATTTCAGATTGTGGCGGCACTCCCGGCCGCTGCGGGCGAAGTTGCTGATCTCGTACTGGGCGTAGCCGAAGTGCCGCAGGGTCTCCACGGTGTAGAGATACATATCCGCCTGGGCGTCGTCGCCGGGGAGCAGGGGGGAGTCCTTGTAGCTGTACATGGGCGTGCCCTCCTCCAGCTTGAGGCCGTAGCAGCTCAGGTGTTCCGGCTCCAGTTCCAGCGCCCGGCTCAGGGTGTCGGCCCAGTCCTCCCGCTGCTGGCTGGGCAGGCCGTAGATCAGGTCCAGGCTCACGTTGTCAAAGCCCGCGTCCCGGGCGCGCTTGACGGTGTTCACCACCTGCCGCCAGTTGTGGCGGCGGCCGATGAGCCGGAGCAGATCGTCGTTGGCGCTCTGGGCGCCGATGGACAGGCGGTTGACCCCTTCGCTGCGCAGCTGGAGCAGGTCGTGATAGCGCACCGAATCCGGGTTCACCTCCACCGTCACCTCTGCGGAGCGGTAGATGCGCCCGGCGCGTTTCAGGGCGTTGAAAATGTCGCAGATGCGCCGGGCCCCGTAATAGCTGGGGGTGCCGCCGCCGAAGTACACGCTGTCGGTATGGCGCTCCTGGAGCTGGGGCGAGGCCTCCCGGATGTGCTGGAGCAGGGCGTTGTGGTACTTGGGCATCAGCCTGTCGCAGTCGGCCAGGGAGTAGAAGTCGCAGTAGCCGCATTTGGAGGCGCAGAAGGGGATGTGGACGTAGATTCCGAGTTTTTTTACCATAGGCTCAACTCCGGGTTTCCGCCCTCCCGCCGCTGCGCGCACGCCGCCGGGACGGGCAGGACCATTCATGTATATGGAATTCAGTATAGCATGATTCTGTGATTTTGCAAGAGATGACACGGCAAATTTCTGCTTGGAATGGGCCGCAATTTATGGTAAGATGATGAAAACACGCGAAGACGGGAGGGCGGAAAAATGGACTGGGCGGAGCTTCATCGGGCGTGTCTGGATTGCGCGCGCTGCGGCCTGTGCCGGACGCGGCGGAACGTGGTGTTCGGGACCGGGGCGCGGGACGCGGAGGTGCTGTTCGTGGGCGAAGGGCCGGGGGAGCAGGAGGACCTGAAAGGGGAGCCCTTTGTCGGCCCGGCGGGGCATCTGCTGGACGATATGCTGGAACTCATCGACCTGGACCGCAATAAGGTCTACATCGCAAATATGGTCAAGTGCCGCCCGCCCCGCAACCGGGACCCGCTGCGGGAGGAACAGGACGCCTGCAGCGTCTGGCTGCGGCAGCAGATCGCCCTGCTGCGCCCGAAGCTCATCGTCTGCCTGGGCCGGGTGGCGGCCATGCGCTTCATCCGGGAGGACTTCCGCATCAGCCGGGAGCACGGCCAGTGGACCATCCGGGACGGGGTGCTGACCATGGCCCTCTACCACCCCGCGGCCCTGCTCCGGGACCCCAGGCTGCGGCCGGACACCTTTGTGGACCTGAAGGCCCTCCAACAGGCGGTCCGGGACTACTGCACCCACACCCTTTGAGCTTTGGAACATATGATACGCTAGTTTCGTACAAACTTAACTGCTTTCCACGAACTTTTGTAACAAATATCCTGTATTTTAACAGTCAGAAATCGTTTCATCTTTTTCATTTTGTCCTCATCCCATAAGGCAGCCCCGATAACTTTTGCTCGGTTATCGGGGTCGTCTTATTTTAGCGGGCATTGGGCTTCCGACATGGAAGGAAAAACGGACAACTCCCGCTGAATATATTGTTCCCTGAGAGAGATGATAGAGGCAGCGGCGCGCCGCGCCGGGAAACAGAGCGGAGCAGAGGGTGGAGCATGGAACAAGAACTGCTGAACATGAGCATGGAGTTGTGCCGCGATCCGATGATGGCGGTACTGGACGGAACCCTGACGGGCTTCAACCGGGCGGCGGCCCAGGCGTTGCCGGAGCTGCGGACGGGGGAGTGTGCGTCCGGGCAGCTGCCAGAGGCGCTGCTGGACTGTCCGCCGGGGCGCGCTGTCACGCTGACCCGGCTGGGGGCGGCGGAGTACAGCGTCCGCTGCCAGGCCCAGGGCGCGCTGCGCCTGTACGCGGCCACGCCGCTGGAGGAAGGCGGGGAGCGGGGCTTCCTCTCCGACGGGGTGATGAACCGGCTCCTGTCCGGGGTCAACACCTTGCATTTTGCGCTGCGGCAGCTTGACGCGAGTGAGGATGCGGACAGGCGGGCGCACAACCGGGCGATCCTGAACCGGAGCCAGCACATCCTGGCGCGCCAGCTGGGCGACCTGCGGACGGCGCTGGGCCTGCTGGAGGGCACGCTGCCCATGCTGCCGCGGGAGACGGAGCTGGTGAACTGGTGCAGGGCCCTGTGCCAGATGGTGTGCGCGCTGACGGAGGACCTGGGCACGGCCTTGCGCTTTGAGTCAGAGGAGCCGCAACTGTACGCCGTGCTGGACAGCACCCTGTTGGAGCGGATGCTGCTGAACCTGCTGTGCAACAGCTTTGCCCATACCCCGTCGGACGGAACGGTGCTGCTGCGCCTGGAGCAGCGGGGCGGGTCTGTGCTGCTGACTGTGGCCGACAACGGCAGCGGCATCCCGCCGGAGGTGCTGGAGCGGGTGTTCCAGCGCTACGCCGTCCGCGCCACGGCGGAGGACCTCAGCCCCGCCGCCACCGGCGGCCTGGGCCTGTATATCGTCTCCGGCCTGGCCCGGCTGATGCAGGGCACTTTGATGATCGAAAGCCGCAGCGGCGAGGGCACCGCCGTCCGTCTGTCCCTCCCAAAGAACGCGGCCAAGGCCCCCTTGCGGACGCCAACGGAGGACGCATTTCCCCTGTCCACCACGGTTCGCCAGGCCTTCGCAGAGTTGCT
The DNA here is from genome assembly GCA_017542425.1 of Oscillospiraceae bacterium. Lineage (GTDB taxonomy): Bacteria > Bacillota > Clostridia > Oscillospirales > Oscillospiraceae > RGIG7114. The sequence goes on from JAFXXH010000004.1 coordinate 111,858, forward strand.
CCCGTCGGAGCGCTTCGCGGAGATCGAGCTGGATTGAATCAGTGTAGGGCGCGCCGACGCCGGCGCGCCGACAGCAGCACACAAAACAAGCCGCCACCCCCGGCGTATACGCACGGAGGCGGCGGTTTGATTTCTGTTTTGTGACCGTAGGGAAGGGGGCGGTGTTTCGTAGTTGAAACTGGAATCGAACCAGCCGACCCGCACCAGCTTCTGCGCCGTCCCCTGCGCCGCAGCCGTCAGCGGCAGGATCAGCGTTCCCAGCAGCGCCAGACAGAGGGCGAGCAGCATCCACCGTTTTCGACGCAAAGCGTTTGTCATGTATTCGTCCCCATTTCGAGCTTATCACATCTCCCGCGCCCGGCGCCGGCGCCCCCATACAAACACGGCGGGAATCAGAATTTACCAAGTATCAAGTATAAGGCAGATTCCAAAAAATGCAATGGGAATTGTGACGCCTTCAAGGGGCAGCGCCCCTCCGCGTCGCCGCTTTGCCCACCGTTCACCGCTGCATCAAATCGCTCAGCCGCTTGCCGTAAAAAAAGTCGTGGGTCAGCCGCTCGTATTCCGCCCAGAGCGGCAGGGTCAGGCAGTCCGCCGCCCGGGGGCAGGGCGCGGCCCCCTCCGCCAGACAGGAGACCGCGGACAGCGGCCCCTCGGCAGATTCCAGAATCTCCCCCACCGAATAGTCCTCCGGCTTCCGGCACAGCCGATAGCCGCCACCCTTGCCGCTGACGCCGGTGACGAAGCCCGCCGCCACCAGTTCCCGGACGATGATCTCCAGATACTTTTTGGAGATCTCCTGCCGGGCCGCGATGTCCTTGAGGGGAGTGGGTTCCTCCGGCCCCTGCCGGGCCAGATCCAGCATCACGCGCAGGGCATAGCGCCCTTTGGTTGAAATCATGGTATCACCGCCAAAATAGAAATATACATTTTATTATATCTCCACAGAACGGGGAATACAAGGGCGAAAATTTCAATTTACCTATTGACATACTAGGTAAATGCGTGTATAGTGTGGGAAACGCAAACGACAAGGAGCGCTGACATGAAGATCTACGCAGACAACGCCGCCACCACGCCCATGCATCCGGCCGCCATGAAAGCCATGCTGCGCTGCATGGAAGAATGCTACGGCAATCCCTCCAGCTTGCACACGACGGGCCAGCGGGCCAAAGAGACGCTGGAGACGGCCCGGGAGGAGATCGCGGAGGCGCTGAACGCGGCCCCACGGGAGCTGATCTTCACCTCCGGGGGCAGTGAGGCCGACAACCAGGCCCTCCGCTCCGCCGCAGCGCTGGGGCGCAAGCAGGGGAAGACCCACATCATCTCCACCGCCTTTGAGCACCACGCGGTGCTGCATACGCTGGAGCGGCTGGAGCGGGAGGGCTTTTCCGTGACGCTGCTGGACGTGCACGCCGACGGCCTGGTCCGTCCGGCGGAGCTGGAGGCGGCCATCCGGCCGGACACCTGCCTGGTCTCCGTCATGTACGCCAACAACGAGATCGGCACGGTGCAGCCCATCCGGGAGCTGGGGGCGATCTGCCGCGCCCACGGGGTTTTGTTCCACACGGACGCGGTCCAGGCGGTGGGACAGTTGCCCATCGACGTGCAGGCCCAGCACATCGACCTGCTCTCCGCCTCCGCCCACAAGTTCCACGGCCCCAAGGGGATCGGCTTCCTCTACGCCCGCCGGGGCGTTCCGCTGACGCCGCTGATCGAGGGCGGGGCCCAGGAGCGGGGCAAGCGCGCCGGGACGGAGAACGTCCCCGCCGTGGCGGGCATGGCCGCCGCGCTGAAAGAAGCCGTGGCGGGCATGGAGGAAAACGCGGCCCGGCTGAGGGTGCTGCGGGACCGGCTCATCGAAGGACTGAACACGATCCCCCACGCCGCCCTGAACGGGGACCCGATTCGCCGTCTGCCGGGGAACGTCAGCTTCTGTTTTGAGGGCGTGGAGGGCGAGGCTCTGCTGCTCCTGCTGGACGACCGGGGCGTCGCCGCTTCCTCCGGCAGCGCCTGTACCTCCGGGGCCCTGGACCCCAGCCATGTGCTGTTGGCCATTGGCCGCAGCCACGACGTGGCCCACGGCTCGTTGCGCCTGAGCCTGGGGCCGGACACCACGGAGGCGGAGATCGACTACATCGTCGAAAACGTCCGGGACGTGGTGGCGCATCTGCGCGGCTTTTCCCCCGTCTGGCGCGATCTGACGGAAGGAAAAGCGGCTTTCATCCTGTGAGGAGGGGAAACAATGGCCTTATACAGTGAAAAAGTGATGGACCACTTCCGCAAGCCCCGCAACGTGGGCGTCATCCCCGACGCGGACGGCGTGGGCCAGGTGGGCAACGCCAAGTGCGGCGACATCATGAAAATGTACCTGAAAATCGACGACGGCATCATTTCCGACGTGAAATTTGAAACCTTCGGCTGTGGCAGCGCCATCGCCTCCAGTTCCATGGCCACGGAGCTCATCAAAGGCAAGAGCGTCTCCGAGGCGCTGAGCCTGACCAACAAAGCCGTGGCGGAGGCCCTGGACGGGCTGCCGGACTACAAACTCCATTGCAGCGTGCTGGCCGAACAGGCCGTCCGCGCCGCGCTGGAGGACTACGAGACGAGACGGCGGGAGCAGTCCCGGTAAGGACAGGAGGAACAGACCATGCGCTTCCATTTTCCGCGCCTGCTGCGCGCCAACTTCCGATTTGGACGAATGTACACCGCTTTCTGGAAAGAGAAAAACCATTCTAATTGAACAGAAAGAGGTGCAAAATGTCAAACTATCGCTTTGAGACCCTGCAGGTCCATGTGGGGCAGGAGCAGCCCGATCCGGTCAGCGACGCCCGGGCGGTGCCCATCTACGCCACCACCAGCTATGTCTTTCACAGCGCCCGGCACGCCGCCGACCGCTTCGGCCTGGCCGACCCCGGCAACATCTACGGGCGGCTGACCAACTCCACCCAGGGGGTCTTCGAGAAGCGCATCGCGGCCCTGGAGGGCGGCGTGGCGGGGCTGGCCCTGGCCTCCGGCGCGGCGGCCATCACCTACACCGTCCAGGCGCTGGCCAGGGCGGGGGAGCACATCGTCGCGCAGAAGACCATCTACGGCGGCAGCGCCAATCTGCTGGCTCACACCCAGCCGCTCTACGGCATTGAGACCACATTCGTCAACATCCACGACCTGAACGAGGTGGAAGCGGCCATTCGGCCCAACACCAAGGCCCTGTACATCGAGACCCTGGGCAACCCCAGCAGCGACATCCCCGACATCGACGCGCTGGCGGCCCTGGCCCACGCCAGGGGCCTCCCCCTGGTCATCGACAACACCTTCGGCACGCCCTACCTGATCCGTCCCATTGAGCACGGCGCGGATATCGTGGTCCACTCCGCCACCAAGTTCATCGGCGGCCACGGCACCACCCTGGGCGGCGTGATCGTGGACGCGGGCAGCTTTGACTGGGCCGCCAGCGGGCGTTACCCCTGGCTCAGCGAGCCCAACCCCAGCTATCATGGCGTCCGCTTCACCGAGGCGGCGGGCCGGGCGGCTTTCGCCACCTACGTCCGGGCGATTTTGCTGCGGGACACCGGGGCCTGCATCTCCCCCTTCGCGGCCTTCCTGCTGCTGCAAGGCACGGAGACTCTGTCCCTGCGCCTGGAGCGCCACGCGGAGAACACGAAGAAGGTGGTGGACTATCTGGCCCATCATCCCCAGGTGGAGCGGGTCCACCACCCGTCCCTGCCGGAGCACCCGGACCACGCGCTGTATGAGAAGTTCTTCCCCCGGGGCGGCGGCTCCATCTTCACCTTCGACATCCGGGGCGGGCAGAAAGAGGCTTTCGCCTTCATTGACGCGCTGGAACTCCACTCTCTGCTGGCCAACGTGGCGGACGTGAAGAGCCTGGTCATTCACCCCGCCAGCACCACCCACTCCCAGCTCACGCCGGAGGAACTGGAAGCGGCGGGCATCCACCCAAACACCATCCGGCTCTCCGTGGGCACGGAGCACATCGACGACATTCTGGCGGACCTGGAAAAGGGCTTCGCCGCGCTGCTTTGAGGAAAGGAAGGGCAGGAACATGGCAAAGATCTATCAGGGCACCCTGGGGCTGATCGGCAAGACGCCCCTGCTGGAGCCGATCCATCTGGAACAGGCTTTGGGCCTGGAGAGCAGACTTCTTCTGAAACTGGAATCCTTCAACCCCGCCGGGAGCGTGAAGGACCGCATCGCCAAGGCCATGATCGAGGACGCGGAGGCCCGGGGCCTGCTGGGGCCGGACTCCGTGCTCATCGAGCCCACCTCCGGCAACACCGGCATTGGCCTGGCGGCCATCGCGGCGGCCAAGGGCTACCGCATTATCCTGACCATGCCGGAGACCATGAGCGTGGAGCGGCGCAACATTCTTAAGCACTACGGCGCGGAGCTGGTGCTGACCGAAGGGGCCAAGGGCATGAAGGGTGCCATTGCAAAGGCAGAGGAGCTGGCCGACCAGATTCCCAACAGCTTCATCCCCGGCCAGTTTGTGAACCCCGCCAACCCGGCCATCCACCGGGCCACCACCGGCCCGGAGATCTGGGAGGACACGGACGGGGCAGTGGACCTGTTCGTGGCGGGCGTGGGCACCGGCGGCACCGTGACGGGCGTGGGCAGCTATCTGAAAGCCCAGAACCCGGCGGTGCAGGTGGTGGCGGTGGAGCCGGCCGACTCCCCGGTGCTGAGCCAGGGCCGGGCAGGGGCCCACAAGATCCAGGGCATCGGCGCGGGTTTCGTGCCGGAGGTGCTGGACACGGCGGTGTATGACGAAGTGTTCCCGGTGCAGAACGCGGAGGCCTTCGTGGCGGCCAGGTATCTGGCCATCCAGGAGGGCGTCTCCGTGGGCATCTCCTCCGGCGCGGCCCTCCACGCGGCCATCGACCTGGCCCGCCGCCCGGAAAACAAGGGCAAGACCATCGTGGCCCTGCTCCCGGACGGGGGCGACCGCTACTATTCCACCCCGCTCTATACGGAATAATCCAGAAAAACGGCAAAGCACCGCAGTCCCAAACAGCGGGACTGCGGCGTTTCGCCTCGATTCGGATTGGACTTACTTGAAATACCGCACAGCGCTCTCAAAGAGCTTCATATCGTAGCGCCCGGGCACGTTGCGGTACAGCAGACTGCCCACGCGCTCGCTGTGGCCCATTTTGCCCAGCACGCGCCCGTCGGGGCTGGTGATGCCCTCCACGGCCCAGAGACTGCCGTTGGGATTGAAGGCTGTGTCCATGCTGGCCTCCCCGGCGGCGTTGACGTACTGGGTGGCGATCTGACCGTTCTCCGCCAAAGTCCGCAGCAGGGCTTCGGAGGCCAGGAAGCGCCCCTCCCCATGGGAGATGGGGACGGTGTAGACCTGGCCCAGCTGCGTCCCGGCCAGCCAGGGGGAGCGGGTGGAGCAGACCCTGGTGCGGACCAGCTGGCTCTGGTGGCGTCCGATGCGGTTGAAGCTCAGGGTGGGGGAGGACTCCTCCGGGTCGAGAATCTTTCCAAAAGGCACCAGACCCAACTTGACCAACGCCTGGAAGCCGTTGCAGATGCCCAGCATCAGACCGTCCCGCCGCTCCAGCAGGGCGGTGGTCTGTTCCCGGACCGCCGGGCTGCGGAAGAAAGCGGTGATCAGCTTGGCGCTGCCCTCCGGCTCGTCGCCGCCGGAGAAGCCGCCGGGGATGACCACCAGGTTGGCCGATTCCAGCGCCCGGGCAAAGCGCTCGGCGCTTTCGGCCACGGCCTGGGCGCTCAGGTTGCGGATGACCAGAATCTCCGGCTCCGCCCCCGCCTCCAGCAGCGCCCTTGCGGTATCGTACTCGCAGTTGGTGCCGGGGAAGACGGGGATCAGGGCGCGAGGCCGGGCGCTTTTCAGCGCCGGGGCGGCCACGGGGGCCGTGCCCGTCCAGGTGCAGGTGGGCGCCGCTGCGGGTTCCTCGGTGTAGGTGGGGTATACGTCCTCCAGCACCGCCTCGTTGCGCTCCAGCAGCGCGTCCAGCGTCTCGCGCTCGTGTTCCAGTTCCAGAACCGGCTCGGCAATGGTTTCGCCCAGACGGACCACGCCGGGCAGCTCGACTTCCTCCGCCAGCTCCGCCACGATGCAGCCTTGCAGATTCAGGGCGTACATCCACGCATCCGTCCCCGCTGCGGCCCGGAAGCCCACGCGGTTGCCGAAGCCCATCTGCATGAGCGCCTCCGCCGCGCCGTGCTCCACCGCCCGTGCGGACAGCACCAGACCCCGGCGGCGGCAGCCCTGGAAGGTCTCCCAGGCCGCCGTGGGGGCAGTCGCGCCGCTGTGATCGGGCACAAAGAGATACACCGGATGCCCCGCCGCCTGGAATTCCGGCGTCAGCAGGGCCTGGGCCTGGATGGGGGCAATGGCAAAGCTGATGAGGGTGGGGGGCACGTCCAGGTCCAGGAAGGAGCCGGACATGGAGTCCTTGCCCCCAATGGCCGCCGCGCCCAGCTCCATCTGAGCGTCCAGCGCCCCCAGCAGGGCGGCAAAGGGCTTGCCCCAGCGCTCCGGCTCGTCCCGCAGCTTTTCAAAGAACTCCTGCAGGGTCAGATAGGCTTTCTCATAGTCCGCGCCCGCCGCCACCAGCTTGGCCACGGAGCTGTAAACCGCCCCGTAGGCTCCCGCGTAGGGGCTGGCGCACATGGCCTCCGGGTCCATGGCCTGGGCCATGACGCTGCCGGAGTCCGTGTGCTGACCGGGCAGCACGGGCAGCAGCGCGGCCATGGCCTGGGCGGGGCTGTGCCGGGTCTCCCCGCCGAAGGGGGCCAGCAGCGTGCCCGCCCCGATAGTGGAGTCAAAGCGCTCGATGAGGCCGCGCCGGGAGGCGCAGCGCAAACTGCCGGCCATGTCGTTCAGGTTGCAATAATTTTTATCAGGTTCCGCTTTGGGGGCGGCCACCCGGACGCGGGCGTGTTTCGCCGCGCCGTTGGTGTCCAGAAAGGCCCGGCTCAGGTCAGCGATGACCTGGCCCCGCCAGCGCATCACCATGCGGGGGGACTCCGTCACCACGGCCACCCGGTAGGCTTCCAGGTTTTCCTCGGCTGCGGCGGCGATCATCGCCGCCTCGTCCTCCGGGGCCACCACCACGGCCATGCGCTCCTGACTCTCGGAGATGGCCAGTTCCGTGCCGTCCAGGCCCTCATATTTCTTGCGCACTGCGTCCAGGTCGATGTCCAGCCCGGCGGCCAGTTCGCCCACGGCCACGGAGACGCCCCCCGCGCCGAAGTCGTTGCAGCGCTTGATGCGCCGCGTCACGTCGCCCCGGCGGAACAGGCGCTGGAGCTTGCGCTCCTCCGGCGCGTTGCCCTTCTGCACCTCGCTGGCCATGGTGGCCAGGCTGTGGCTGTCGTGGCTCTTGCTGCTGCCTGTGGCGCCGCCGATGCCGTCCCGGCCCGTGCGCCCGCCCAGGAGCAGCACCACGTCGCCCGGCGCGGGCCGCTCCCGGCGCACGTTGGCCGCCGGGACCGCCGCCGACACTGCGCCGCACTCCAGGCGCTTGGCGATGTAACCGGGGTGGTAGTATTCGGCCACATGGCCGGTGGCCAGGCCGATCTGGTTTCCGTAGGAGGAATAGCCCGCCGCGGCGGTCTGGGCCAGCTTGCGCTGGGGCAGCTTGCCGGGGAGGGTGTCGGCCAGCTCCGCCCGGGGGTCGCCGCCGCCGGTGACGCGCATGGCCTGGTGGACCCAGGCCCGCCCGGAGAGAGGGTCCCGGATGCAGCCGCCGATGCAGGTGGCCGCGCCGCCGAAGGGCTCGATCTCCGTGGGGTGGTTGTGGGTCTCGTTTTTGAACATCAGCAGCCAGTCCTGCTCAGTTCCGTCGATCCGGGCGGGGACGTGGATGGAGCAGGCGTTGATCTCCTCGCTTGCGTCCAGCTCCGGCAGCTTGCCCCGGCGCTTGAGGGCTTTCGCCCCCAGGGTGGCGATGTCCATCAGGGTCTCAGGCCGCCTGGCCGCGCCCTCAGCTCCGTACACCTCCCGGCGCAAGGCCTGATAGCGTGCATAGGCGCGCTGCACCGCCGGGTCGTCGATCTCGATCTCGTCCAGCACGGTGGAGAAGGTGGTATGGCGGCAGTGGTCGGACCAGTAGGTGTCCACCACCCGGATCTCCGTGATGCTGGGGTCCCGCCGCTCCGTGTCGCGGAAGTAGCCTTGCAAAAAGCGCAGGTCGCCCAGGTCCATGGCCAGGCCCAGCCGCTCCAGCAGCCCTTGGAGTCCGGCCTCGTCCAGCCCGATGAAGCCGTGCAGAACCTCCACCGCCTCCGGCACCGGGGCCTCCAGGTGCAGGGTCTCCGGCTTGTCCAGGCTGGCCTCCCGGCACTCCACCGGGTTGATGACGTAGCCCTTGATCTTCTCCAGCTCCGCCGGGCTGATGGCGCCGTAGAGGGCGTAGACCTTGGCCGTGCGGATCAGGGGGCGCTCCCCCAGGCTCAGAAGCTGGATGCACTGGGCGGCGGAGTCGGCCCGCTGGTCGAACTGGCCGGGCAGCGGCTCCACGGCGAAGACCGCGTCGGCCCCCGCCGTGTCCGCCGCGTCGGAGACCCGGTCCAGCTGGGGCTCGGAGAAGACCGCCGTGCGGGCGTAGGCAAAGAGGGCCTCGTCCAGCCCCTCCGCGTCGTAGCGGTTCCAGATGCGGACGCTTTTCAGCCCCTGAATGCCGAGAAAGCGGCGGCAGTCGGCGCTGAGGGCCTCCGCCTCCGGGTTCAGCCCTCGCTTTTTTTCGGAATATACGCGGTAGACCATCTGTGATCGACTCCCTTGGCTTCCAGTGCCGTCGCGCCGATGTCCCGGCGGTAATATTTGTTCTTGAATTCCACACCCAGGCTCAGGCGATAGGCCTCGTCCACCGCGTCGTGCAGGGTGGGGGCCGTGGCGGTGAGGCCGATGACCCGGCCGCCGTTTGTGAGCAGCTTGTTTCCTTCCAGCTTCGTCCCGGCCATGTAGGCGTGGGCGCGGGCTTCCTCTGTCATGGTGATGGGATAGCCCTTCTCATAGGCGGCGGGGTAGCCCTCGCTGGCCAGGATCAGGCAGCAGGAGGCCGCGTCGTGCCACTCCACGGGGGTGTCCGCCAGGGTGCCGTTGGTGGTGGCCAGCATGACGGTGAGCAGGTCGCTTTTCAGCAGGGGCAGCACCGCCTGGGTCTCCGGGTCGCCAAAGCGGCAGTTGTACTCGATGACCTTCGGCCCCTTGGGGGTCAGCATCAGCCCGAAGTAGAGGCAGCCCCGGAAGGGACAGCCCTCCGCCTCCATGGCTTTCAGGGTGGGCTCAAAGATGTGGCTCATGCAGAGTTTGGCGATGGTGCGGGTGTAGTAGGGGTTCGGGGCAATGGCGCCCATGCCGCCGGTGTTCAGCCCCTGGTCCCCGTCCTGGGCGCGCTTGTGGTCCATGGAGGACACCATGGGCACCACGGTCTTCCCGTCGGTGAAGGCCAGGACGCTGACCTCCGGGCCGGTGAGGTATTCCTCCACCACGATCCGGGCCCCGCTCTCGCCGAAGACCCGGTCCTCCATGGCGGCCTTCACAGCGCGGACGGCGGCTTCCCGGGTCTCCGCGATGACCACGCCCTTGCCCAGGGCCAGGCCGTCGGCCTTGACCACCACGGGCAGGGGGCAGGAGAGAATATAGTTCTGCGCCTCCTCCGGGTCGGAGAAGACCGCGTAGTCGGCGGTGGGGATGTTGTACTTCTTCATCAGGTTTTTGGCGAAGACCTTGCTGGACTCGATGCGCGCCGCCGCCGCCGTGGGGCCGAAGCAGGGGATACCCGCCGCCGTCAGCGCGTCCACCGCGCCCAGCGCCAGGGGGTCGTCCGGGGCCACCACCGCATAGTCGATGGCGTGGCTTTTGGCAAAGGCTACCTGAGCCGGGATGTCCGTGGCAGAAATGTCCACGCAGTCCGCGTCCTCGGCCATGCCGCCGTTGCCCGGCAGGGCGTAGATCCAGTCCACCGTGGGGTTTTCCGCCAGCTTTTTGATAATGGCATGTTCGCGGCCGCCGCCGCCGATGACCATAATGTTCACGTTTCGCTCCTCCCTTATCTTGCAAATACAGTTATTATATGCCAAATAATAGGTAATAAGCAACCATGCACTTATTACCTATTATCTCTCTCCGAATCAGTGATGGAACAGCCGCAGCCCGGTGAAGGCCAGCACCATGCCGTACTTGTCGGCGACTTCGATCACGTTGTCGTCCCGGATGGACCCGCCGGGCTCGGCGATATACTGGACGCCGCTGCGCCGGGCGCGCTCCACGTTGTCCCCGAAGGGGAAGAAGGCGTCGCTGCCCACGGTGACGCCGCTTTGCGTGGCGATCCAGGCTTTTTTTGCCTCGGCGGAAAACACCGGGGGCTTTTCTTTGAAAACCGTCTGCCAGACGCCCTCGGCCAGCACGTCCTCGTATTCGTCAGAGAGGTACACGTCGATGGCGTTGTCCCGGTCCGGGCGGCGAATGCCGTCCACGAAGCGGAGACCCAGCACCTGGGGGCTCTGCCGCAGATACCAGTTGTCGGCCTTGGTCCCGGCCAGGCGGGTGCAGTGGATGCGGCTCTGCTGGCCCGCCCCCACGCCGATGGCCTGTCCGTCCTTGACGTAGCAGACGGAGTTGCTCTGGGTGTATTTCAGGGTGATGAGGGCCACGATCATGTCCCGCTTGGCGGATTCGGGCAAAACCTTGTTGGCGCTGACCAGGTTCGTGAGCAGACTTTCGTCGATTTTCACGGTGTTGTGCCCCTGCTCAAAGCTGATGCCGAACACGTCCTTGGTCTCCAGCGGAGCCGGTTCATAGTCCGGGTCGATCCGGACCACGTTGTAGCCGCCCTTTTTCTTGCTGCGCAGGATGTCCAGAGCCTCCTGGGTGTAGCCCGGGGCGATGATGCCGTCGCTGACTTCGCTCTTGAGGTAGGCCGCCGTGGCGGCGTCGCAGACCTCGCTGAGGGCGGCCCAGTCGCCGTAGGAGCAGAGGCGGTCGGCCCCCCGCGCCCGGATGTAGGCACAGGCGATGGGGCTCAGCGGCGCGTCCGGGTCCACGAAATACATGGCCCTGTCCGTCTCGCTGAGGGGCAGGCCCACGGCGGCCCCGGCGGGGGAGACGTGCTTGAAGCTGGCGGCGGCGGGCAGGCCGGTGGCCTCTTTCAGTTCCCGTACCAGCTGCCAGGCGTTCAGGGCGTCCAGAAAGTTGATGTAGCCGGGCCGTCCATTCAGCACCTGCACGGGCAGCTCCCCGCCGTCTTTCCGATAGATGCGGGCGGGTTTCTGGTTGGGGTTGCAGCCGTATTTCAGTTCCAGTTCCGTCATGGTTCAGTCCCCCAGATGCTTGTTGAAAAGTTTCACCGTGTCGCCCACCTTCGCGTACAGGGAGACCTTGTTCTCCCCGTTCAGCGCGGCCCAGACTTCCTCCGGCTCCGGCATGGTGATCTCCAGCGGTTCTCCGGCGAAGGAGGGCAGGGGAGACCCGTCCCCCTGATAGGTGCTGAGGAAGTAGCCGCGCCCTTCGTCGCAGCCTTCATAGCAGAAAAACTCCCGCAGGCAGCGGCCATGTTTGTGCTTGAGGATGGAGAGCTCGAAGCTCCCGTCCGGGCGGCAGAGGGCGGAGATCCGGGGGGTCCAGTTGGGCTCGTCCGGCTCGTAAGTCCGGGTCATCAGGGCCTTGCGGAAGTCCCCCATGTCCCGGATGGTGTCGGTCTGGTCCCCGTTGGTGACGATCAGGCCCTGCTCGCTCTCCCGGACCGGGTGATAGATGATGAGGCTGGGATCGGTGAGGGCGCGCTCGTCATAGGCGCGGGTGCGGATGCCGTCGGGCGTGCGCTCAAACACCCGGTTCCGGCTGTTGGCGCTGCGGCCCATGATGAAATAATAGACGCGGTCCCGGCCCACGGCGATGCCCCGGCCGGGATAGGCGTTGCTGCGCAGAAAGTCCAGAAAATCAGTCACGATGTCGCTCCGTTTCCGTTCAAAATGTCCCTGCATACCATGGCCGCGGCCTGGGGGAGCAGCTGCCATTCGGCCTGCTCCATGACCCGGCGCTGCAGGGTCTCCGGCGTGTCGCCGGGCAGGATCTCCACGGCCTTTTGCAGCAATATCCTGCCGCCGTCGGGGATCTCGTTGACAAAATGCACCGTCGCCCCCGTCACCTTGACGCCCCGGGCCAGCGCGGCGGCATGGACCTTCAGGCCATAGTAGCCAGGGCCGCAGAAGGAGGGGATCAGGGAGGGGTGGACGTTCAGGATCCGCTGCGGCCAGCGGTCGGTGAAGTCTTTCGACAGGATGCTGAGAAAGCCCGCCAGGATGACCAGGCCGACGCCGTGTTCCTCCAACGCGCTTTGCAGCGCGGCTTCAAAGCCCGCCGCGCCGCCGCAGGCCCGGCGGGTCAGGGTCAGCGTGGGCACCCCCGCCTTTGCCGCCCGCTCCAGGGCGTAAGCGCCGGAGACGTTGCTGACCACCAGGGAAATCTTCCCGTCGGGATTCTCACCCCTGGCCTCCGCGTCCAGCAGGGCCTGGAGGTTCGTGCCGCCGCCGCTGACCAGCACGGCGATCTTGACTTTTTCACTCATATCAGTTCCACCTTCTCAGGGCCTTCTACGATCTCGCCGATGACATAGGCGTCCTCCCCGGCCTCGTGCAGCGCGGCAAGCGCCGCGTCCGCGCTGTCGCGGGAGACGATGAGGCTCATGCCCACGCCCATGTTGAAGGTGTTGAACATATCCCGTTCCGGGATCTTGCCGGTCTCCTGGATCAGCCGGAAGATAGGCGGGATTCTGACTGCGGCCTTGTCGATCCGGGCGCAGAGGCCCGCCGGGATGGAGCGGGGGATGTTCTCATAAAAGCCGCCCCCGGTGATGTGGCTGACGCCGCGCACGTCGGCGGCGGCGATGGCGGCCAGCACGGGCTTGACGTAGATGCGCGTGGGGGTCAGCAGCGCCTCGCCCAGGGTGGCGCCCAGGGCCTCCACATACTGCCCCAGGTCCGTGTGCTCCACGTCGAAGACCTTGCGGACCAGGGAATAGCCGTTGGAGTGGACGCCGCTGCTGGGCAGGGCCAGCACTTTGTCGCCGGGGCGCATGGTGCTGTTGTCCAGGATTTTCGCTCGGTCCACCAGACCCACGGCGAAGCCCGCCAGGTCGTAGTCCTCCGGGGCCATGGTGCCCGGGTGCTCGGCGGTCTCGCCGCCGATCAGGGCGCAGCCGGCCTGGACGCAGCCCTCGGCCACGCCGCTGACCAACTCCGCCACCTTTTCCGGGATGTTTTTTCCGATGGCGATGTAGTCCAGGAAAAAGAGGGGCCTGGCCCCGCAGCAGACGATGTCGTTGACGCACATGGCCACGCAGTCAATGCCCACGGTGTCATGGCGGTCCAGAAGCTGGGCGATGCGCTGCTTGGTGCCCACGCCGTCGGTGCCGGAGACCAGCACAGGTTCAGCCATGCCGGACACATCCGGGGCAAAGAGCCCGCCGAAGCCGCCCAGACCGCCCAGGACGCCGGGAATGTTGGTGCGCTCCACATGGCCGCGCATGAGCTGAACGCCCTTGTAGCCGGCCTCGATGTCCACGCCGGCGGCGGCGTAGGATGCAGAATGGGATTCCATAGCGCTGTAGTTCTCCTTCCGCTTAAACTCACTCTTTGCCGGTCCAGCAATAGGTGCAGATCTTCTCCCGGTCGATGCCGATGGCGTCCAGCAGTTCGTCCAGGCTCTGATAGCGCAGGGAGCTGAAGCCCAGGTCCTGGCAGATGGTGCGCAGGAGGCACTGGCCCCGCTCGGTTTTGCCGTCGGCGTATTCTGCAATGTGGGCCTCGCCCGCCTGACCCTCCAGCTTGCGGATGACGCGCCGGGCCAGCAGGTCCGCGTCGGAGTTGGAGCGGGAGAAGTTCAGGTATTTGCAGGCGTACATGATGGGCGGGCAGGCCGAGCGCATGTGCACTTCCTCCGCGCCGGACTCATAGAGAAAGTCGATGGTCTCGCCCAGCTGGGTGCCGCGCACGATGCTGTCGTCCACGAAGAGCAGCTTCCGCCCCTCGATCAGTTCCGGGACGGGGATCTGCTTCATCTTGGCCACCTGATCGCGCACCTTCTGGTCGGTGGGCATGAAGGAGCGGGGCCAGGTGGGGGTGTATTTGACGAAGGGCCGGGCGAAGGGCAGACCGCTCTCGGCGGCGTAGCCGATGGCGTGGGGCACGCCGCTGTCCGGGACGCCCGCCACGGAGTCCACCTCCGGCAGCGTCCCGTCGGCCTGTTCGGCCCGGGCCATGCTGCGCCCGTTGCGGTAGCGCATGACCTCCACGTTGACGCCCTCGTAGTTGGAGTTGGGATAGCCGTAATAGGTCCAGAGGAAGGCGCAGATTTTCATCTCGCGCCCCGGCAGGGACAGGGTCTCGCAGCCCTGGGGGGTGATGCGGACGATCTCGGCCGGACCCAGTTCCCGGCATTTGTGATAACCCAGCTTTTGGAAGGCGAAGGACTCAAAGGAGACGCAGTAGCCGTCCACCTTCTCGCCCACCAGCACGGGCAGACGCCCGTAGCGGTCCCGGGCGGCGATGATCTCCCCCTTGCCGGTCATCAGCAGCACAGTGAGGCTGCCGTCAATCTGTTCCTGGGCGTGGCGGATGCCCTCCACCAGACTCTCCTTCTCGTTGATGAGGGCGGCGGCCAGCTCCGTGGTGTTCACGTGGCCGGAGCTCATGGCCATGAACTGGTGGCCGTGGTCGGAGAAATATTTCTGAACCAGGTCCTCCGCGTTGCCGATGTGCCCCACGGTGGCGATGGCGTAGAGTCCCAGGTGGGAGCGCACCAGCAGGGGCTGGGGGTCGCTGTCGCTGATGCAGCCGATGCCGCAGGTGCCCCGGAAGTCCCGCAGGTCGTCCTCGAACTTCGTGCGAAAGGGGGTGTTGCCGATGTTGTGGATCTGGCGGCGGCAGCCGCATTCCGCGTCCCAAATGGCCATGCCCGCGCTGCGGGTGCCCAGGTGGGAGTGGTAATCCGTGCCGAAGAACACGTCCAGCACCACGTCCTGTCGGCTGACCGCGCCGAAAAAGCCGCCCATTACGCGAAGAACAGCGCGCTGAGGGTCATGGGGTCAATGTACTGGCCGTCCTTGTAGACCCGCATGTTGCCGCTGGCGATCTCGTCGATGAGCATCACGTCGCCGTTTTCGTCATAGCCGTACTCGAACTTGATGTCATAGAGCTCCAGGCCCCGCTTGGCCAGCTCGTCGGCCACGATCTCGGTGATGCGCTGGGTCTGGCTGCGGATGGCGTCGTACTGCTCCCCGGTCATCACGCCCAGGACGATGAGGCCGTCCTTCGTCACCAGGGGATCGCCCTTCTCGTCGTTTTTGAAGGTCATCTCCACATAAGAGGGCAGGGGCGCGCCCTCCTCCACATACTCGCCGTAGCGGCGCAGGAAGCTGCCCACGGCTCTCCGGCGGCAGATGACCTCCAGCCCGTGGCCGAAGACCCGGGCGGGCAGCACCTCCATGGTGGTGTCGGCCAGGTTGGCGGAGACGTAGTGGGTGGGGATGCCGGCGGCGTTGATCTTCTCAAAGTAATAGATGCTCATGCGCAGGTTCACGTCGCCAACGCCCTCGATGGTGAGGCCCACGGAGTTCTCGCCGGGGTCGAAGACGCCGTCCTTGCCGGTGCAGTCGTCCTTGAACTTCAGCAGGTAGTGGCCGTTGTCCAGCTTGTACACATTCTTGGTTTTTCCAGTGTAGACGAGTTCCATATCAGTTCCTCCGTAGAAAAAGAAAATTCAGTGATAGCGCGCACGCAGCGTTTCATCGCTGCGCAGCACGGCTGCCCGGTTTTCGGATCGGGCTGCTTCGAGTTTGGCGGCCAGGGCTTCATCGGAAAGGGAGAGCATCTCCACAGCCAGCAGCGCGGCGTTTTTCCCGCCGTCCACGCCCACCGTGGCCACCGGGACGCCGGGGGGCATCATCACGGTGCTCAGCAGGGCGTCCATGCCCTCCAGCACTGCGCCCTTGCAGGGAATGCCGATGACCGGCAGGGTGCAGTTGGCAGCCAGGGCCCCGGCCAGATGCGCCGCCATGCCCGCCGCCGCGATCAAAACAGAAAAACCGCTCCCCCGCGCCGAACGGGCAAACGCTGCTGCCTCTTCGGGACAACGGTGAGCGGACAAAACGCGCACTTCGAGTGGGACGCCGTATTCCTGCAATACGGCAATGGCCTTTTCCACGACGGGCAGATCACTGGTGCTGCCCATGACGATTCCGACTTTTTTCATGCACACCTCCCGGTTTCGACCCGGCGCGGCCAAAGGGGGACAGGGCCGGAAAACCTTTGCGGTTCTTATCATACCAAACAAAAAGAAGCCTTGTCAATGCGAAAGGGCCTGGCGGAGCGCAAAATCCATGTCCTGACGGGAATGGACGCAGGCGAGACGGCGCGGATTGTGCAATCCTGACAAGATTGCAAAAAAGCCCGGCATCGCGCTTGATTTCTCCCCTTTCCTGTGGTATTCTTGCAAAAATTTGATTTGTTGAAAGGGAGCGGAGCGCGGATGGAAGCAGTTTTGCACGGTGCAGCGGTTTTCGACGCCAACGACGGGCGCACGGTCCGTCGGGACTTGTGCATTTCCCAGGGCAGACTCATCTCCGCCCAAGGGCACAGTTTTCCCGTTTTGGATCTTCACGGCCTCAGCGTTTTTCCCGGCTTCACGGACGTGCATGTGCATTTCCGTGAGCCGGGTTTTTCGTATAAGGACACGATTGCCGCCTCGTCCCGGGCCGCAGCGCGGGGGGGCTATACCACGGTCTGCCCCATGCCGAACCTGAAACCCGTGCCGGACAGCGCCGCGCATCTGGAGGCCCAGCTTGCCCTCATCCGGCGGGACAGCGTGATTCGCTGCGTCCCTTATGGGGCGATCACAAAAGGGGAGTTCGGCCAGGACTTGTCCGACATGGAGGGCATGGCCCCCCATGTGGCGGGCTTTTCCGACGACGGCAAAGGGGTTCAGCGCCGGGACATGATGCGCAGAGCCATGCAGGAGGCGAAACGGCTGCGGAAAATTATCGCCGCCCACTGCGAGGACAATGCCCTGCTCCGGGGCGGCTACATCCACGACGGGGCCTACGCCCGCGCCCACGGGCACCGGGGCATCTGCTCCGAGAGCGAATGGGGCCCCATCGCCCGGGATCTGGAGCTGGTGCGGGAGACGGGCTGCGCCTATCACGTCTGCCACGTCTCCACGAAAGAGAGCGTGGAGCTGATCCGCAGCGCCAAGGCCGAGGGCCTGCCCGTGAGCTGCGAGACTGCGCCCCACTACCTGCTGCTGGACGAGACGGACCTGCGCGAGGACGGGCGCTTCAAGATGAACCCGCCGCTGCGCTCCGGCGCGGATCGGGCGGCGCTGCTGGAGGGGCTGCGGGACGGGACCATCGACCTGGTCGCCACGGACCACGCGCCCCACAGCGCGGAGGAAAAGAGCCGGGGCCTGGAGAAAAGCGCCATGGGCGTGGTGGGCCTGGAGATCGCCTTCCCGCTGCTTTACACATACCTGGTGAAGCCGGGAACCATCTCTCTGGCCCGGCTCATGGAACTGCTCTGCGGCAGGGCCCAGTCCCTGTTTGGGCTTGGCAGTCCTTTGGAACCCGGCGCCCCGGCGGACTTCTCCGTCTGGGACCTGGAGGCGGAATACGACATCGACCCGGCGGAATTTCTCAGCCGGGGGCGGGCCACCCCCTTCGCGGGCTGGCACGTCTCCGGGCGCTGCCGCATGACCATGTGCGGCGGGGCCGTCGTCTGGGATGACGGGAGCATTACGCGGGATACTACGGATACTATGGAGGGCGCACAATGAAACGGACGGATCTCAAAAAAATTCTCATCATCGGCTCCGGCCCCATCGTCATCGGACAGGCGGCGGAGTTTGACTATGCGGGCACCCAGGCCTGTCTGGCGTTGAAGGAGGAGGGCTACGAGG